>NZ_JAMRYM010000024.1:0-38963 GCF_023743255.1 Rathayibacter rubneri
GAGGGAGGGGTGGGAGAGGCGCGTCAGTCGACGAGCTCGCCGAGGAGCTTCAGCGCCTCGGCCCAGGCGGCGTCGCCGTCGAGCTCGCCGCGGTCGACCTTCTGCAGCACGGGGCCGAAGACGTTCTCCTGGATGAGCGAGTCGTCGGGTCCCTTGTACTGGGCGACGACGCCCTCGGCGCGCTCGGCGAGGATCGCACCGGTGGGCGAGCCGTTCAGCGCCGGGTCCGGCTCAGCGGCGGAGGCGAGCTCCTCCTGAGCGGCGATGGTGCTCGGGAACGGACCGGCCGCCTCGAACGCCTTGATCTGCTGCTCGGGCTCGCTCAGCCACGAGGCGAGGGCCGCGGCCTCCGCCGGGTGCTCCGACTGCGTCGGGACCGAGAGGAAGGAGCCGCCCCAGTTGGCTGCGCCGCCGGGGAAGACGTCCGCGAAGTCCCAGCCGGTGCTCGCGGGGTCGCCGCCTCCGGCCTCCACGCCGCCCTTGAGGGTGCCGAACATCCACGCGGGGCAGACGAAGGTGGCGAAGGTCTGGTCGGTGAACGACTTGCCCTTGTTCCAGTCCCAGGCCTTCTGGCCGGCCGAGAGGCCGGAGGCCGCGGCGTCGGTCAACTGGCCCCAGCGCTCCTCCAGCTCGGGGTTGCCCTCGATGTTGAGCTCGCCGTCGGCGGTGTAGTACCCCTCGGGGAGCTGGTTGACCATGGCGTTCCAGACGAATCCGGAGTGGTCGAACCAGGCCTTGCCGGTCGCGTCGTTGTACTGCTTCCCGGCGGCGAAGTAGTCGTCCCAGGTCGCGTCCGCGCCGCCGAGCAGCTCGGCGACGGCCTCGCGGTCGGTCGGCAGACCGGCGGCCTCGAAGGCGGCGGTGCTGTAGCAGAGGCCCTCGGGGCCGATGTCGGTGCCGTAGCCGATGACGCGGCCGTCGGGGTCAGTCGCCTGCTCGTACTTCCAGTCGACCCAGTCGGCCTTGCGGTCCTCGATGCCGTGGTCGCGGAGGTCCACGAACTGGTCCGAGACCTCCATGATCTGGCCGAGCCAGCCCTCCTCGATCGCGAGGACGTCGGCGAGGCCGGAGCCCGCCGCGAGCTTGGTGAAGGCGTCGGTGCGGGCGTTGCCACCGGTGTCGATGTTGTTCGGGACGATGGTGATCCCGGGGTTCGCCTCCTCGTACTCGGCGTAGAGGTCGTCGAACCCCATCGCGTTGAACGTGGTGACGGTCAGTTCGATGTTCTCGCCCTCGGCCGCGTCGGATCCGGATGACGAGCACCCGGTGACGACGAGGGCGAGGGTGGCGGCGCCGGAGATCGCTGCGGCGATCCTGGCGCGTCGTGATGCGAGCACGGTCACTCCTTCGTGAGTTGGTGAGGGCATCCCGGGGAGCGCTCTCACGCTGCTGTGCTGCGTCCGTGAGAGCGCTCTCACGAGGTGTAGGGCGAGTGTACGAACACTTCCGCGCAGAGGTCAAGAGTTTTGAGAGAGCGCTCTCATGTAACTAACATGATATTACGTCGCGTTTACGACCTTGTTGACCGCAGAGCGCTACTGCAAACTGACAGCTAGACCTAAATCGAGGAACCTACAAGGGGACAAATGGACGCCGTTAGCCTCGCCATCGGAACTGCTGCTACTAAGTGGGTCATTCGGCTCTGGACGAACAACGACGACCTGGCTTCGCTCTCGGGTGAATTGATTCAAGCCCTTCCCTCTCGGATTGGAGGCTTGCTAGAACGGGGTCGAGCGAAGCGGCAGTTCGAGCGCCTCGCCGAGGACATCGGAGCGAGAATATTTCCGTATCTCTCGCACGAACTTTCAGACATCGACGCAGGTGACCTTTCAGCAGCAGCGCACGCCGCGCAACGAGCTCTTGAGAACTCGGTTAAGACACAAGTTGAACTCGCAAAAATCGACTTTGACGCGGAGTTACTTTGCGCCATGATACTAGCAAAAGACGAACCAAATCTCGTCGCGGACGGTTTATCGACCTCGGGAGACGCCGCCTACGAGTCAATCGTTCGAGAATGCGCCGCCTGCATTATCGCGTCATCAAGTGCCTTGCCAACCTTCCAACATGCGGGAATAAGCGAAATTCTTTCACGCGAGACCACAATCATTGACTTGGTCGAAGCAAATCTCGCAAACATGCCCGAGTCGCAGGTCCCTTCAACCTGGGGTCGGGGATCTGAATATCAGCGATTCGAGAGCAGATATCGTCGAGCAATCTTCGACCATGCCGATAGACTTCAATTATTCGGAGTGACATCTCCGACAGCACGATCGTCCTACTCCCTAAGCGTTGCCTATATTCCACTCGAAACACTCGGCAATGAATCCAAGTCGAATGCGGACGAGAAACCTAACCGATCGGACGCTTTACGGGTCGAGGAAGCATTAAGCGGTTCACCGAGAATCCTGCTTACAGGCGGAGCCGGCGGGGGAAAGACGACACTACTTCACTGGATTACCACCAAGTCTGCACAGCAATCTTTCGAAAATAAACTTGAGGAATGGAATAACCGGGTTCCGTTCGTAATCCAACTCCGCCGCTACGCGAATTCGACGCTCCCCCATATCGGCCAATTCATCGAGGGCGCCACCCCATCCTTGCTCGACGCCATGCCAAGCGGGTGGGCTACTAGTATTTTTGACGCCGGGCGAGCGTTATTGCTCGTCGACGGTTTTGATGAAATCTCGGAGGACGGCCGAGCCAGCGTACTTTCATGGCTAAACGAAATTTCGAACAGCTTTTCCGATGCCATAATCATCGTGACCTCTCGGGAAGGTGCCGTCGATTCGTCATGGACGGCTGACGACTACACACGAGTGACGTTGCTTCCAATGGAGTATGAAGACATCAAGTCGTTTGTTGAGCACTGGCACCGAGCCGCACTAGGACCATCTCCAACCGCCGAGCTTTCTGCATCAATCAGGACGTCGGAGAAATTCGCGCTTGAAGCGATCCGTGAGAGACAAGCGATTCGGAGCCTTTGCGATAGCCCGTTGCTTTGTGCGCTTATATGCGCACTAAATCGCGACAGCGGTGCGCGTCTTCCCGATAACCGCATGGAAATTTACTCGACAGCTTTGCAGATGCTGGTCGTTCGTCGAGACCAGGATCGACACGTGGAGATTTCACACGACTTGCAGTTAACGTATAGTGAAGCCTCTTCTATCCTGCGAATATTCGCGTCATGGCTACAAGATAATTACGCGGCAGACGCTGCCCGAGCTGATTTTGAAACAATCGTGGGGAAACAACTTGTCCACTTGCACCGCATCAAGGCCACATCAGAGGAAGTAGCAAAGCACCTCCTTGCTCGAAGCGGTGTACTTCGTGAACCCTCTGACGGGCGCATAGACTTTGTTCATAGAACCTTCCTTGAATACCTCGCCGCGGGCGAGATCGTCGCGAACAGGTCATTCGGTAAACTAGTGGCGGTCGCCAACGAGGACTACTGGCGTGAAGTTGTTGTACTGGCGGCCGGACATGCTACTGCCCGGGACCGCGAGGAACTAATCTCTGCACTTATTGCTCGAGGGGAGAAAGAGCCAGGTAATCGACATGTGCTCTTCTTGGTCGCGCTAGCATGCATGGAAACGTCTCCGGAATTGTCTCCTGACCTACAGAAGTCACTCGCCCGTTGCCTTGCCGCCGTCGTCCCACCATCAAATATGACCGACGCAGCCTCAGTGGCTCTTGCCGGACAGATGGCGGTGTCACTTCTTAGCCGTCGCCCGCGGTACGCAAGAGAAGCAGTTGCATCAGTTCGCGCGCTTAGCCTCATCGGAGGCGATGGCGCCCTGGCGGCACTTCGCGGCTACAGGACAGATCGCAGAAAGACGGTGATCCGGCAACTACTACGGGCCTGGTCACACTTTGACGCCGAGGCTTTCGCTAAAGAGATACTGGCCGATAGTCCGGTCGCGGACTTTCCCGTTCCGCTGTCCGACTGGGAACAGATTAGGCAGTTGCCCTCCCTGCCAAACATGCACAACGTTCGGTTGAGCCTGACGGGCGAATTGGAAAGCTTGGCAAAAGTTCCGAAAGTCGCGAGTGTGCGCTTTATCGACTTAAGCCGGTCTCTTGGGCTCTCCGATCTCGGCGGTGGCGAGGGGCTTACCGGAGTGCTGTCTATTGATTCTCGTTGGTGCTTCAACTTGACAACCCTCGCCGGAATCGAAGCCTTCCCAGAGCTCGCGATTTTGGATCTCGAGGGATGCTCCAACCTTGTCGATATCAAAGCTCTTAGCGCGGTCTCGCATCTAAATTGGCTCGATTTGTCAAGAACGCCAGTATCTTCAACAGAATCCCTGTCTTCGCTGGAAGAATTACACGCTCTTTATCTCGTCGATTGCGAGAATCTAACTACTCTCGGCGCTCTGGCCAGCCTTGACTCCTTGACCCTTTCTGCATTGCCCTCCCTGAGCGAGTGGGATCTACGACCGATGGAGAAGTTGACAACCCTTCGTCTTGGTGGACCCATCTCGCCGGCCGAGATTGTTCTCCCCGACTCGATTCAAAATCTTTCACTCGATTGGGGATCGAAATTTACAGCAAAGCTTTTGGGCGCGCGAAAGGTTCGATCTTTTCGCGCGGCAAACCCAGAAAATATCGCGCAACAAATCGAGTTTATCCAGACGAGAAAGGACCTGGTTTCCGTGGACCTCTTGTCTCCTGCCGGGAGGGACGTAAGTGCATTCATTCCAGAGTTGCTGAACCGCAAACGAATGCGCACACTCCTCGTGCAGTTGGTATCGCCTGAGCTCGGTTTTGAATGGCCAACCGTTGACGGCTTTGATTCAATCAGCACACCTCGACGCGCCATTTACACACGCAAGCTTAAGAAGCAATGAGATGTCGTTCGATGGCAGGCACTTCAGTGTTGTAGCAAAGTAACCAGTAGACGCTATGCGGACTGTTCAAGCGGCAATTCTTCAGCCAGATCTTCGGTAGAACCCAGCCCCGACCGGTCGGCTGCAGTCCCGACGTTGTCGACTGGCTCCGCAACAGTCATCGCTGGGTCATTTCGACAATGAGGGCGAGCCTCCAGGGGTCCCTCGTATCAAAACCTCTATACGAACATTGTTAAGTTTCGATTGCCTCGAGTTCTTCAGTTGTGAGTCGCTACGCACGGCGCCAGGCGTGGTTGAACCCGCCGGTCCGCCCACGGAGGGCGCAGGACGCCGATTCGAGCTGTCGTTCAAGACGGATCGAGGTGAAGACCCGGCCTCTCGCGGCGGATCGACGGACTCGAGCCCGCCGATCCGTCACGACCGGTCGCGCGTCAGCCGATCAGCACCGCGAAGCCCTGGGCGGGAAGCTCCACGGAGGCGCCGGAGGTCGCCGCGGACTCGCTCACGAGCACCCCGTCGGCCGAGTAGACGCGCAGCGTCCCCGAGCCCTCGAGCACGGACGAGCGCGTCGTCGCGGTCGAGTTGCGCAGCAGCTCGGTCCGCCCGCCGTCGCCCTCGAGGACGAGGCGCGACACGACGGGGCGCACCAGCAGCGCGTCCAGCTTCGTCTCCCCTGTCACTCCGCGCACCTCGACGGTCGTCGCGCTCGCGGGCACCGTGCGGCGCAGCTTCTGCGGCAGCAGAGCGCCCGACGCCTCGGTGATCCCCTGGGCGCCGACCGTGCTCTTCAGCAGGTCCAGCGGCCGGCGGCCGGTGTTCCAGGCGCTGAGCGGAGTCGTCGCCGTCCCCTTCTCGACCTGCCACAGCACCGGCTCGATCACCCGCTCCTGCGTCGACGAGCCGAGGCCGATGGTCGCCGGGCGGCGCCAGTTCGTCAGTGAGAGGTACGAGCCGCTCCACGACGACTCCCCGGTCCAGCTCGATTCCGGAGTGACGACCGTGCCGCCGCGCGCCGTCTCGGCCTCGACGACCTCGAGGCCCTCACGGCTCACCTGCGTGGCGACCGTGCGGGCGCGGTCGGCCAGCTCGGGCCGGTCGTCGAGCGCGATCATCGCGAGAAGGCCGTGGATCGTGCTCTCGGCGCCGCTGTTGCGGTTGACGCTGCCGTCGGCCTGGACTCCGTCGAAGGTGATGCCCGTCGCCGGATCGTAGACGGGTGTGCCGGCGCGGTTGAGGCCGAAGAACCAGGCGCCCTGCACACCGGCGAGGTCGGTGTAGGCGCTGGAGCCGGTCGCGTCGGCGAGGGCGAGCGAGTTCTGCAGCCGCGAGTCCGCTCCGTAGGCGATCTGCACCGTCTCGGTCGGGCTCGGGTAGCGGCCGTTGTCCGGGCCGCCCGAGGTCAGCAGCTCGGGCGCGAACCGGGAGCCGTCGACGACGGCGGGCTCGAGGAGCGAGGCGTCGCCCAGCGCGACCGAGGATTCGGCGAGCGCCGCGGGCATCTGCGACGCCCAGGAGTGCCAGAGCGACCGCGACTTCGCCCACGGCAGGATCGCGCCGTACGGCCACGACGTGGTGTCCGCCTCCGTCGTCGTGCGCGCGAGCGCGGCCACGCCCTCGGCGAGCTTCGCGGTGCTGGCGCGCACCGCGGCGTCCTCGGGCACGGCCTCGACATACGCCGAGAGGCCGAGCAGAGCCTCGGCGGTGGCGTCGGCGCCGTCGACGATCAGCCACGCGGGCACGTCGACCCCGTCGGCCTTCTCGTACTCGCCGTAGCGGCCGAGCACCTCGCGGTCGACGGCGGCGACGCCGAGGCGGAGGCGCTCCTGGAGGAAGGCGGCGAACTGCGGGTCGTCGTCGTCGAACGCGGCGTAGCCCTCGCCGAGCGCCCAGAGGGTGCGGGCGAGCCAGTAGCTGTCCTCGGAGTCGCTCGGGTCGGGCAGCTCGACCGGCTCGGCGCTCGCGTTGAGCTCGCCGTCCGGCTGCATCCAGAGCACCACGTTGCCGGCGTCGTCGCCGTCGGTCGTCTGGAAGTAGGCGAGGGCGCGCAGGGTCTCGTACGCGTTCTCGCGGCTGGCCGTCGATCCGGTCTGCTGCCAGTGCCGGAGGTAGGCGACGGCGGCGCGGGAGATGTCGTCGGTGTTGAAGGCGCCCTGCCCCCAGTCGCCCGTCGCGGGGTCCAGGGGACCACCGCCGACGCGCTCGAACGTGCCGCCGTCGCGTGCGTCGGCGTACGTCCAGGGCATCACCAGCTCGGGCTCCTCGGCGAGGCGGTACGTCGTGTGGCCGGGCTCCGGAGTCGGAGTGGCGGTGTCGAGCAGGAAGTCGAGGTGCGCGGTGTTGGCGAGGGGGGCCGCCGCCTGCGCGGGGGCCGCGCCGAGGGTGAGGCCCCCGGCGACGAGGGCGGTCGCGGCGAGGGCCGCCGCCGTCCGTGTTCTGGCGTTCGTCATTGAACTCTCCGATGTGCGGGGTGGGTGGGTGGTGCTTCTGGTGGTGGTGGATCTCGATACGCCCGCTCCGCGGGCTACTCGATCAGCAAGGAAGGCAGAGTGCGGCGCGAGCAGCGGATTGCTTGCTGGTCGAGTAGCCCCGCAGGGGCGTATCGAGACCCACCACCGCCCGGAGACGGTGATCTCGATACGCCCGCGAGCGGGCTACTCGATCAGCAGGAGTGAGGCAGCGGGCTCCACCGCGCTCACCCGTCCGTCCGCACGAGCCGCGCCGCGCCGATCCGCGAGTCGGCCATGCCGTAGAAGACGTAGTGCTGCCCGTCGATCTCCTCGATCGCCGTCGGGAAGACGACGTTCGGCACGATGCCCGAGCGCTCGTCGTCCGTCTCGGCCTCGAGGAGCGGCTCGCTGGTGCGCGCGATCACGCGCGACGGGTCGTCGGGGTCGAGGAGGATCGCTCCGGCCGCGTAGTTGACGTTCTGCTGCTGCGAGAACGCGCTGTCGATCACTCCGGTCACCCCGTGGTGGAGCAGCAGCCAGCCCTCGGGAACCCGGAGCGGCGCGGGACCGCCTCCGATCTTCAGCTCCTCGAAGGGGAACTCGGGCCCCGCGAGGAACCGGTGCCGCGTCCATCGCGTGAGGTTCGCCAGGTCGCGGTCCACCTCGGCGACCGGGACGTAGCTGATCCAGATGCTCTGGCGCGGATCCTCGGTGCCGGCGGGCAGGCGCACGCCCTCCCCCGGCTTCGTCTCGCCGAGGTCCCACATGGGCCGGTGCAGCACGGCGAAGGACCGCGTGCCGTCGGGCGCCGTCACGATCTCGGGGAAGAACACGGTGTCCTTGTTGTGGAACAGCCCCAGGTCGATGTCGAGCGCGTCGTCGTACGCGAAGGTCACGGGGCCGAGTCGGCGCCAGTCGCGCAGATCCTCCGACACGGCGAGCGCCGTCCTCGGACCCAGCGGCCCGTACGCCACGTACGTCATCACGTGCAGGCCGAGGGCCTCGATCCACGTGACGCGCGGGTCCTCGACTCCGGCGTTCGCGGCACCGCGCTCGAACCCGCGGTCGGGCGCCAGCACGACCCCCTGCCGCTCGACGCCGACGGGCACGCCGTCCTCGACGAGCACTCGGGCGAGCCCGATCCGCGACACGTTGCCGGTCGCGACCATGCGGGGCAGCAGGTACAGCTCTCCGTCCGGCCCGCGACCGCTGCCGGGGTTGAGCACGCCCTCGGCCTCGAGCGGGTCGCCCGGCAGGGGCTCCATCACGATGCCGACGCGCTCGAGTCGGTAGGGGACGGTGGTGAGGGTGGGAGTCATGGTCATCCTTTCACTCCGGATCCGAGATCGGTCGAGACGAAGTAGCGCTGGAACACGATGAACAGCACGACGACGGGGGCGGCGAGCACGACGGCGCCCGCCAGGATCGCCCCGAACGGGTTGTCGGTCGAGGACGCGACGTTCGAGATGTAGTTGGCCAGGGACACGGCGAGCGGCTGCAGCGACGCGTCCTTGGTGATGAGGAAGGGCCAGAGGAACTCGTTCCAGGGGCCGATGAAGGTGAGGAGCACCGCCGTGACGAGCGCGGGCCGCACCAGCGGGAGGGCGACGTTCCAGAGCAGCTTCAGCTCGCCGGCTCCGTCGATCCGGGCCGCCTCGAACAGCTCCTTCGGGAGCTGCAGGAAGTACTGCCGGAAGATGATCACCGCCGTCGAGTTGATCGCGAACGGCAGGATCATGCCCACGTGGCTGTCGGCGAGACCGTAGTCGCGGGCGATCAGCACGTAGAGCGGGATCTGCAGAAGCTGGAACGGGATGACCTGCACGAGCAGGGCGAGGGCGAAGACGGCGTTGCGTCCGCGCCACTGCAGCATCGCGAGCGCGTACCCGGCCAGCACCCCGAACACCACGGTGCACAGCAGCACGCCGCCCGTGAAGATCCCGGAGTTGAGCAGGCCGGTGAGCAGGCTGATCCGCTCGTTCACGTTGACGTAGTTGTCGAGCGTGAGGTTCGACGGGTCGGGGACCGCTCCGGCGAGGGTCGGGTCGGGGTCCGTCTGCAGCGAGCCGACGACCATGTAGTAGAAGGGGAACAGGAAGACGATCGCGCCGATCCCCAGCACCACGCCGCGCAGGACGACCGCCGAGCGGCTCATCCCCACGGGGCGTCGGCGCGTTCGGATCGGAGTGACGGCGGGCACGGCCGAGGCCGCTCCTCCCGCGCTGACCTGCGCGCTCATGAGTTCCTCTCCCCGGCGAACCGGTTCTGCAGGTAGGCGATGATCAGGACGCCGATGACGAGGACGACTCCGATGGCCGACGCCACGTCGGGCTGCCCCTGCTGGAGGCCCAGCTGGTACATCAGCAGCACGGGCGAGGCGGAAGCGCCGTTGGGCCCGCCGCCGCCGGTCAGGAGGTAGGGCTCGGTGAACAGGTTCGCTCCGGTCACCGTCGAGACGAGAAGCACGAGCAGGGTCGCGGGCCGCACGCTCGGCACGGTGACCGAGAAGAACTGCCGCACCCGCCCGGCTCCGTCGGTCGAGGCCGACTCGTACAGCTCCTTGGGCACGTTCTGCAGCGCCGCGAGGTACAGCAGGATGTAGAACCCGAGCTGCTTCCACGTGACGAAGATCGCGATGACCGGCATGGCGAGGTTCTCGTTGATCAGCCACGACGGATCCGGTGCCAGCGGGCCGAGCAGGCTGTTGACCAGCCCGTTCCCGTTGAACAGGAACAGCCACACCGCCACGATCGCGACGCTCGCGGTGACGTAGGGCACGTAGAACGACACCCGGAGGAACGTGCGCAGGTGCACGACCTTGTCCAGCGCCGAGGCGAGCAGCAGCGCCAGGATCACCGTCAGCGGCACGTTGATGACCAGGAAGATCCCGATGTTGCCGAACGAGCGGATGACCTGCGGATTCGAGAACGCGGTGACGAAGTTCTCGAGGCCCACGAACGGCCGGTCGACCTGCACGCCGGGAGCGGCGAAGAAGAAGTCGTGGAACGCGATGTAGACCGAGTACCCGACCGGGAACGCGAACACCGCCAGCACGAAGACCAGGTACGGGCCGCCGAACAGCAGCCCGAGCGGCTGGGGTCCGAGCACGCGGCGGAGCAGGCTCCGCTTCGCGGCCGGGCCCGGGGCTCCGGCGCCCGTGGACGCCGGAGCCTTCGGGGTGAGCGTGGTCACGGCCGGCTCACTGCTGGCCGGCGAGCCCGGTGACGGTCTCGGCCGCTCCGTCGAGCGCCGACTCCACGTCGCCCTCGCCGAAGATCACGGTCTTGCCCCACGCGTCGCGGATCGCCTGGAGCATCTGCACGGTGTTCGGTCCCGACGGCACCTCGATGGTGCGGCTCGCCTGGTCGCCGAAGCGCTGGTAGGCGGGGTTCGCCTCGAAGTAGTCGGCGTAGGTGGTCTGCAGGTCGGTGCGCAGCGGCATCTGGCCGGTGGTCTCGAGGAGCGAGCGGTCCTGCTCCTCACTGGTCGCGAACTTCAGCACCTCCCACGCGGTGCCCTTGTTCTCGCAGGCCGAGTAGAGGCCGACGTTCTTCGCGTCGCTGAAGGTCCAGGTGTCCTCGGGCGCGGTGCCGTCGGGGGTGGGCACCGAGACCGAGCCCCAGTTCAGGTCCTCGTAGACCGAGACGGCCCACGGGCCCACGATCGACATGGCGGCCTGACCGTCCGCGAACGCGTCGCCCTGGTACTGCTCGCGTCCGGCGAGGCCCTGGTCGTACAGGCCCTTCCAGAATTCGGCGACCGCGTAGCCGTCCTCGCTCGCGAAGGTGGCCTCGCCGTCCTCGACCAGACCCGTGCCTCCGGTGGCGGCGGCGTACAGCGGCATGAAGTCGAACTGGGTCTGGAAGAACTCGCTGGTGGGCGCGGGCTGGATCGCGGCGGGCGCGGCTCCGGACTCGACGAGCGTCTTCGACGTGGCGACGAACTCGTCGTAGGTCGCCAGCGACGGGTTCTCGGGGTCGAGACCGGCCTGGGCGAAGAGGTCCTTGTTGTAGAAGATGACGACCGGATTGCTCTTCCACGGCATCTGGAAGTAGTCGCCGTCGGCGTTCTGGTACTGCTCGGCGAGGTCGCCGCTGCGGGTCTCGATGTAGTCGTCGCCGTCCTCGAACTCCGACAGGTCGACGAGGCCGCCCTGCTTCTCGAACTGGCCGACCGCGCTGGGGGCCGTGTTGAAGACGAGGCAGGGCGCGTTCCCGGCGGTGATCGCGGCTCCGATGACCTCCTCGCTGCTCTTGCCGGCGGGGATCTCCTGACCGGTGATCTCCTGGTCCGGGTTGTCCGCGTTCCAGGCCTCGACCATCGCCTCTCCCCAGGCGACCTCCTGCTCGTTGTTCGAGTACCAGATCGTGATCGGGCCGGTCGCGGTGAGGTCGGTGGACGCTCCTCCTCCCCCTCCGCTGCACGCGGTGAGGCCGATCGTCGCCAGTGAGGCGATGCCGATCCCGGTGAGCCATCGTCTCGTCGTCGAGCTGCTCATGGTGTTCTCCTTGTCCTGTGCTCGGCGCGCGCTGCGGTGCGCGCGCCTCTCAGTGGGTCGGCCGCGGCGGGGCGGTCGAGTGGCGCACGACGAGCCCGGCGGGCTCGAGGTCGACGTCGGGGGCGCTCCCGGTCTCGATGAGATCGAGGAGCGTGCGGGCCGCCGCCTCGCCCCAGCGCGCGGGGCGCGTGCGGGCGGAGGTCAGCGTCGGGTAGACGTGGGCGGCGATCGCGGAGTCGTCGAAGCCGGTGATCGAGAGGTCGTCGGGCAGCCGGAGCCCGCGGGTGTGCGCGACGCCGAGGCCGGCGATGGCCATGGGGTCGTTCGCGTAGACCACGGCGGTGGGCGGCGCGGCGAGGTCGAGGAGCTGCTCCGTGGCGCGCGCGCCCTGGCCGGCGCTGAAGTCGGTGGCCACGATCGGTCCCGGCTCGAGTCCCGCGTCGGCGCACGAGCCGAGGAACGCCGCGCGGCGGCGGCGGGAGTGCAGCAGGTGATCGGGACCGGCGACGTGGGCGATGCGCCGGTGGCCGAGGGCGGCGAGGTGCGCGACGGCGTCGGCGATGCCGGCGGCGTCGTCCATGACGACCGCGGGCGATGATGATCCGTGGAAGCGGCCGAGGGTGACGGCGGGCAGACCGAGCTCGGCGAGCAGGGCCGGACGGGAGTCGTCCCCGCGCAGATCCGTCAGGAAGATCCCGTCGACGCGGCGGTCGGCGGCGAGGGTGCGGTACACCGCCTCCTCCGAGGCGCCGGGCTCGACGACGCTGAGTACGAGCACCCGGCCGTTCTCGGCCAGCACGCGCTCGACGCCCGAGATGAACGAGGGGAAGAACGGATCCGCGGCGATCACCTCCGGGTCGCGCGCGACGACGAGGCCGACCGCGAACGAGACGCTGATAGAGAGGGAGCGGGCGGTGACGCTGGGCCGGTAGCCGAGGTCGGCGGCGACCTGCAGGATCCGCTCGCGGGTGCCGGCGGAGACGCCGGGCCGGTCGTTCAGCGCGAACGAGACGAGGGCCTTGCTGACGCCTGCCTCGCGGGCGACGTCGAGGATCGTGGGCCTGTCGGCCATCTCGCGCCTCCCCCCTCAAGTCTGAACCGGTTTACTTAACCGGTTCAGAGCACGGTAGCAGGGGAGGGCGCGCGGGCGGAAGGGGCAGGGGACCCTCGTGGGCCGCGCCCCGACGAGCGAGAGGGGGTCTCACGGCCATCAGCCGCGGGACCCCCTCTGGAGCGACGTTCTGCGGGCGGGTCGGCGAGCCGCCCCTCAGAACGACGGAGCCCGGGCGATCCAGCCCGTCACCTCCTCGATCGCGCGGGTCACCGCGAGCAGCTGCAGCTCGCGGCCGTGGCGGCCCACGACCTGCACACCCACCGGCAGCCCGCCGGCGGTGAAGCCCGCCGAGGTGACGACCACCGGATGCGCGGCGAGCGTCAGGCGGTTCGCAAGCATCTGCCAGGTGAAGTAGCGGTCGAACCGCGCTCCGTCGACCTCGGGGACCCACTCGAGCTCCGCGGGCGGCGCGGCGACGGGGGTCGCGGGCAGGATCAGCACGTCGTGCCGCTCCAGCACCGCGGCGGTGTCGCGGAAGAGGCGCGTGCGGCGCTCGTAGGCGTCGGCGAGCTGCGTGGCCGACATCGCCCGCCCCTGCTCGACGTTGCGGACGTAGTCCGGGCGGAACCCCGTCGCTCCCGCGTCGACCGCGTGCCGACCGCCCAGGAAGAACTCGAAGGTCTCGATGGTCTCCCAGGCTTCGTCGGCGCCCGCGAAGTCGGGCTCGTCGGCCTCGACGACGGCGCCGAGGCCCGCGAGCTGCTGAGCGAAGGCCGCGTGCACCCGGCGCACCTCGGGGTCGATCGGCAGGCCGCCGGCATCCGCGCTCCACGCGATCCGCAGTCCGTCGACGGCCACCGGGCGCGGCTCGTGCACGGGCAGCGACGACAGCGGCCACACGCTCTTCTCGACCGAGAGGCCGCGGAGGAACAGGGCGGCGTCGGCGGAGTCGCGCGCCATCGGCCCGGTCACTCCGTGCGGCGTCCACGCGTTGCCGGTGCGTCCGCTCGCGACGCGACCGGGGCTGGGACGCACGCCGACGACGTTGCAGAACGCGGCCGGGTAGCGGAGGCTCCCGCCGCTGTCGGAGCCGTCGGCGAGGGGCAGCATCCGGGCGGCGAGGGCGGCGGCAGCCCCTCCGCTGGATCCCCCGGCGTGACGCGTCGTGTCCCACGGGTTCACGGTCGTGCCGAAGACCGGGTTGAAGGTCAGCACGCCCTGGCCCATCTCGGGCGTGTTCGTCTTGCCGATGATCAGCGCGCCCGCCTCGCGGAGCAGGGTCGCGAGGACGCTGTCGTGCGCGGCGGGCGCGGCCTCGGCGAACGCGGCCGAGCCGTTCGTGGTCGGGAAGCCGGCCACGTCCATCAGGTCCTTCACCGCGGTCGGCAGACCGTGCAGCGGAGGCAGCGGCTCACCCGCGGCGTGCGCCCGGGCGGTGAGGCGGTCGGCCGCCTCCGCCGCGGCGAGCGACACCGAGTCGGGCTGCTGCGAGACCACGGCGCGGAGTGCCGGGTTCCGCTCCTCGATCCGCTCGAGGTGCGCCCGCATCACCTCCACAGCCGAGACCTCGCGGGACGAGATCGCCGCGGCGAGCGCGGTGGCGCTGCGGTCGGCGAGGTGCTCCTCCGCCATCAGCGGCCGCCCTCGTGGCCGTGCTGCTGCTCGGCGTGCGCGTGGCCGGCGTGGGCATCGTGGCCGGCGTGGGCGTCGTGCCCGTGAGCGTCGTGCCCGTGACCGCCCGAGTCATGCGAACCGGAGTCGTGCCCCGCGTGGCCGTGCCCGGCGTGGTCCTGCCCCGGGGCGCAGTGCGCCGAATCCGACGCCGGCACGTCCAGCGACGGGTTGCGGTCGAAGAACCCGTCCGGCTCCAGGCGCAGACTGATGCGGTCCACCGGCATGATCGGCCACTGCTCCGGACGCGGGAAGTGGTGCACGCCCAGCACCGGCCAGAGCACGAGGCGCTCGTTCTCGAGCGAGCGGTCGGCCCGCTGCCACACGTGCACTCCGTCGTCGCCCAGCTCGCCCTGGTTGGGGTACTCGCCCGCGATGAAGCGCTCCTCCGCGTCGAACGCGCTCGCCCACAGGTGCTGGGCGACGAAGGGCGCCTTGCGCTCGACCACGCTGCCGGGGCGCGCGTAGAGCTGCGCGGTGTTCTGGATCGCGAGGCGGTAGGCGGTGCTCTCGCCGTAGCGGTTGGTGGCCGACTCGCTCTCGACGCGCCAGTGCAGCGCCCGAGCCGGGTCCGCGCGCCGCGCGCCCTGCGCCTCCGACGCGATCGGGGTCTCGACGGCGAGGCAGGCGTTGCCGTACGGGTTCGTCGTCTCGTCCGGGTCCACCTCGGCGTGCACCTCGACGAGGCGGTTCAGCGGTCCGTCGATCGCGGTGTCCAGGCGCACGGCGAAGTAGTGCTGGTGGGTCGGCGCCTGCACGTTCGGAGCGACGAGGCGCCCCGACCGCGGGGTCTCGCCGTCGGCGATGCCCGAGACCGACATCAGGCCGGTGAGCTTCACCTCGAGCTCGATCGAGCCGTCCTGGTGCAGCGACCAGTAGAAGCCGTAGTCGTAGTTCGCGACCGTGGCGAAGCTCGAGACCACGAGCTTGCGGCTGCGTCGCACCTCGGCGCTGCCGGTGCGCGTGTTCACGTGCTTCCAGAGGATCGAGTCGTCCTCCTCGTGCAGGCAGATGCCGTTCGCGATGGTCTGCGGCTCGCCGTGCCCGTCGAGGTACTCGACGTCGAAGTAGCGGATCTCGCCCAGGCAGTCGCAGCCCAGCTCGAGGCTCGCGGTGAGGGGGCCGGCGCCGTACTCGCCCCAGTCGAAGAAGTTCTTCCGGTAGGCGGTCGGATCGCTGTCGAGGTACGGCACGTACATCTCGTTGACGGCCGCGCGCGCGAGCACGGGCCGCTCGACATCGCCGTCGCGGTAGGTCAGCTCGTGCAGCACGAGCCCCTCCCGGTGGCTGAAGCCCACACGGAACGACCAGTTCTGCCAGGTGACGCGGTGCCCCTCGATCGCGAAGCCGGGGCCGTCCGCCTGGACGATGTCGAGCTTGGACACCTCGCGGTCGGGACCCCAGGTGCCCGCCGTGTAGACGCCGGTCTCGCTCGCCATCGGGATCACGCCGTGGTCCTCGATCCGGATCACCTCGAGCGTGTCGAGGTCGAGGATCGGCACGAGGCCGGCGACCGGGCGGGCGTAGCCGTTGTCCTCGGGGAACTCGCGGTACCAGACCGTGCCCCAGCTCAGCCGCCGGTCGGCGAGGTCCTCGGGCACGAAGCCGGTGATCGACTCCGGGTCGACCCAGACGAGCGAGGTGTCGGTGATTCCGCGCAGGGCCAGCGCGTCCTTGAGCAGGGGCGAGTTGCGGGCGGCCTGCGCGATCATCCGGGCCTCGTCGCTCGAGACGCCCGGGCGGCGGTGGTCGACGTCGGTCCAGACCTCGACGACGGCGGAGCCGCCCGGTGCCGCGGTCCAGCCGCGCACCTCCCAGGCGGCGCGGGCGTCCGGGTCCATGACCACGAGGCGCACCGGTCGCGGATCGCCCGGCGACGTGCCCCGCGCCTTCTCCTCGTCCAGGGCGATCCCCCAGAAGCGCGGTCGCTCGCCGAGTCGGCCGCTCGCGCGCACGGCGGCGACGAAGGAGGAGATCTCGGCGGAGGTGAGCGGGTCGAGGACGTGGGCGGTGGAGCTCATCGGGTTCCTTCGGGTCGGAGGGTCGGGTTCGGGGAGGCGGGGACGACGGCGGCGCGGCCGTCCGCGCGCGGGTCGCTCGCCGCGTCGAGCCGCCCGTCGGAGTGCAGCCGCACCAGCTGCACGTGACCGGCCTCGTCGACGGGTCCGGCGGTGCGGACGACCGGCAGCCCGAGCGCCTCGGCCGCCGCGATCGCCTCGTCGGCCCCGGGCTCCGCGACGAGCGTCGTGCGCTCGTGGCCGAGGTCGCGGGCGCCGACGACGAAGCGCGGTCGTGCGAGCACCTCGTCGGGCTGCGATGCCGGCCGCAGCAGGTCGCGCACCAGCTGGGCGAGGATCCACGGCTGCGCGCTGCCGCCCTGGCAGCCGAGCCCGAGGACCAGCTCGTCGGTCTCGGCGACGACCGGCAGCAGGGTGTGCGGCGGCCGCAGCCCCGGTCCCACGTGCCCCGGGTGGGCGGGATCCGTGCTGAAGGCCGAGCCTCGGTTGTGCAGCACGACGCCCGTGCCGGGGTCGAGGATGCCGGAGCCGAAGAGCTGGTAGACGCTCTGGATCAGGGTCACGACGGTGCCGTCGGCATCGGCCGCGGTCACCGCCACCGTGTCGCCGAGGGCGCGTCCGGCGCGGGGCAGGGAGCCGTCGCGACCGCGCGGGTTCCGCAGCGCGTCGACGTCGATCGCTCCTCCGCGCGGATCGCCCAGCTCGGCCTGGCGCACGAGCGCCGCCTCGCGCACCGCGGCGACGAGCTCGGCCGTGCCTCCCTCGAGCGCCTCGGGCAGGACTCCCAGCAGCACCACCCCCTGGCTGGGCGGCGGGGCGACCCACCAGCGCGCGCCTCCGATCGTCTCGGTGAGCGGATCGACGAGCTCGGCCTCGTGCGCGGCGAAGTCGTCCTCGGTGTGGGCGCCGCCGAGCGAGCGGAGCCGCGCGGCGAGCGACGCGGCGATGCGGCCGGAGTAGAAGGCGGCCGGGTCCTCGGCGAGCGCCGGCTGCACCAGCGCGTCACCCTCGCCGAGCAGTCCGCCACGACCGTCGCCGAACACTCCGCGCATGCCCTCGTCGGCCTGCAGCTCCTCGCTCCGCTGGCCGATGGCGCGCGCCAGACCGGCCGAGACGGGCACGCCCTCGGCGGCCAGTCGAGCGGCGCGCCGCAGGGGGGCCGCGAGTCCGAGGCGCCCGCCGAGGCCGGCGATCGCGCGCCAGCCGGCGACGGCTCCGGGGATCGTCACCGTCTGCGCCCCCTGGCGCGGCATGCGGTCCTCGAGCGCCAGGCGCGCGACGTCGATCCCGGCCGGTGCCGCTCCGGCCGAGATCACCGCGGTCACCCCGGCCCCCGGTCGGCGCACCAGCGCGATGAGGTCGCCGCCCAGACCGCACTGGTGCGGGTAGACGACGGTGAGAGCCGTCGCGGCGGCGAGTGCCGCGTCGATCGCGTCCCCTCCGTCGGCGATCGCCTCGGCCGCGGCGTCGAGGGCCGCCGGGTGGGGCGCGGCGACCGCGATGCGGGAGGACGGGGAGGACGCAGCGACGGGGCCGGTCGGCGAGGCGGGTGCGGTCATGCGGGGGTCACGCTCCGAGCGGGGGTGAGGAAGTCGAGGTCGGGTCGGTCGATCCCGTCGACGAGGTCGGCGAGGGCCTCGCCGACCGCCGGGCCGAACTTGAAGCCGTGACCGGAGCACGCGGCCGCGACCAGCACCTGCGGCCGGCCGGGCAGCTCGCCCACGACGAATCGCTTGTCGGGGGTCATCGTGTAGAGGCACGCGACGGCCTCGCCGCCCTCGACGTCGATGCCCGGCACGAAGCGCTGCAGCAGCGCCTGCAGGTGCGCGATCTCCTCCGCGGTGGGAGGCTCGACGGGGACGGCCGGATCCCAGACGGGCCCCGCGTCGATGCCGATCTTGGCTCCCGAGCCCGCGGCCTCGGGGAGGCCGAAGACGAGTCCCTCCGCGAGGTCCACCGAGAAGCAGCCGAGGGCCGGCGGGCGGGCGACGTCCTGACCCGCGCGGGCGGTGAAGGTGACGATCCGCTGCACCTCGAAGAACCCCGCCGCCTCGGGCAGCAGCCGGGCGATCCAGCCGCCGGCGGCGAGCACGAGTCGGCGCGCGCGGAGCTCTCCCGCGGTCGTGCGGACCGTGACGACTCCCCCGTCGAGGGACCAGCCGAGGACCTCCTCCTCGAAGCGCAGCTCGGCGCCCGCGGCGACGGCGTCGGACTGCGCGAAGGCCAGCGCCCGTGCGGCCTCGACCACTCCGGCGTCGGGGTCGTGCACCACGCCCCAGCCCTGCGGCGGCGCCAGGGACGCGGCGACGGCACGGGGGTCCTCGACGGGTCGGCTCCGGCCGCCCTGCAGCGTCGGGGCGCCGCGGTGCGCGTACAGCCCGCCGGTCGGATGCACGAACGGCTCGCCTGCGGCGGCGGCCCAGCGCTCCCAGCCGCGGAACGCCCGGTCGACCAGGTCGTTCCAGACCGGGCTCGGGTAGGCGCGGCGGATCATCCGCGTCGCTCCGTGGGACGAGCCCCGCGCGTGCGCCGGGCCGAACTGCTCGACGCCCACGACGTCGCGCCCGCGCCGGGCGAGCTCGCGCACCGTCGCCGAGCCGTGGATCCCGAGCCCGAGCACCACCGCGTCGTGCACCGTCATCGGGCTCCTCCCGCGATCGCGGCGACCCGCTCGAGCAGGGCGTCGACGTCGGAGGCGTCGGTGTAGACGTGCGGGGACACGCGGACGACGCTCGCGATGCCCCGGGCGCCGAGGTCCCACTGCGCGTGGCCGGCGGGCACGGCGAGCGAGTCGACGCCCGCCTCGCGCAGCCCGGCCGAGACCTGCTTCGCGGCGACCCCGTCGACCGTGAAGGTCACGATGCCGGAGGGGGAGGCGGGCGGATCGGCGATGAGGACGCCGTCGACGGCGCCGAGCCGCTCGCGCAGCCGCGCACCGAGCGCGACGAGATGCTCCTGGGTGGCCGCGGGACCGCGCTCGAGGGCCTCGCGGAGCGCGACGCCGAGGCCCAGACGGGAGGCGACCGACGACTCCCAGGTCTCGAGGACCCGTGCCGTGCCGTCCATCGTCCACTCCTCCGCGCTCGTCCAGCTCGAGCCTCGCACGTCGGGCGCCCAGGGTCCGAGTCCGTCGAGCAGGCCTCTGCGCAGGTGCAGCAGGCCGGTGCCGCGCGGTCCGCGGAGGAACTTGCGCCCGGTGGTGACGAGGGCGTCGCAGCCGATCGCGCGCACGTCGATGTCGAGCTGGCCGACCGACTGCGTCGCGTCGAGCACGGTGATCGCCCCGTAGCGGCGGGCCAGCGCGCCGATCGCGGCGACGGGCTCGACGAGTCCGGAGGAGGTGGGGATGTGCACCGCGCTGACGACCGTGCGCCCGGTCGCGGTCGCCAGGGCGCTCTCGAGCGCCTCGAGATCCATCCCACCCGAGGAGTCGTTGGGGAGCACGTCGAGGCGCACACCGTCGTGCCGGCGCAGGGCGAGCATCCGCAGCGCCTGGCTGATGTAGCTCGAGCGCGGAGCGAGGACCGTGTCGCCCGGCCCCAGACGCAGGGCGTCGAAGACCGCGCGCAGACCGCTGGTCGCGCTGTCGAAGAAGGCGATCTCGTCGACGTCTGCGCCGAGCAGCTGCGCGGCCGACGCGTAGGCCGCCTCGAGGTCGTCGGCGGCGAGGTTCGCCGCCTCGTAGCCGCCGATCCGCTGCTCCAGGCGCAGGTGCCCGATGACCGCGTCCAGGACGCCGTCGCTCATCAGTCCCGCTCCGGCGGCGTTGAAGTAGTGCCGTCCGGCCGTGCCGGCGGTGCGGGCGCGCTCGGCCGCGACGTCGATGGTCGCGGTCGCGGCGGGGGTGCCGCCGTCCAGGCCGAGTGTCATCCAACAGGTCCTTCCGCGCGGCGTCGTCCTGCGAACGACTGAATGGATCCCATCCTAAACAGGTTGTATCCATTAGTGCCACCGCCGGATACGCTGGACCGGCCGGTCGGCGCAGAACGCCCCCCGGCCCGCACCCCGTCCCATGAGAGGCCGCCATGACCCACTCCCCCGAAGCCCGCGCCCTCGAGCTCGGCCTCGTGATCCCGGACTACGCGAACCCGCCCTACGGCGGCCGCTACGGCTCCTTGCTCCGCGCGTTCCACCGCACGGGCGACCTCCTCGAGCTCAGCGGCATCACCCCGGAGTCCCGCGACGGCGCGCTCCTGCATCCCGGCGCCGTCGGCGTCGACATCACCCTCGAGCAGGCTCAGGAGGCGGCCCGCTACGCCGCCGTCAACGCGCTCGGCATGATCCGCCTCGCCCTCGGCTCGCTCGACGGGGTCGTCGCCCTGTCCCGCGGCCTCTGCTTCGTGCTCTGCCCGCCCGGCTTCGAGCGCCTGAACGAGGTCTCGAACGCCGCCAGCGACCTGCTGCTCGACGTCTTCGGCCCCGACGCCGGCCGCATGGGCCGCGCCTCCATCGGCGCCACCGCCCTCTCGCGCAGCGCCTGCTTCGAGCTGTGGCTCAGCCTGGAGTGCCGCCCGCGCTGACCACCGCGCACCGGTCGGGAACACCCGCCGCCCCTCGCGCGTTGCCCTCTGACATGACCGTTCCCCTCTCGATCCTCGACCTCGCCCCCATCGCACCCGGAGAGACCGCGCGCGACAGCTTCGCCGCCTCGGTGGCCCTGGCGCAGCAGGCCGAGCGGAGCGGGTACCGCCGGGTCTGGTACGCCGAGCACCACAACATGGCGTCGATCGCGTCGAGCGCCACCTCGGTGCTCATCGCGCACGTGGCCTCGCAGACCTCGACCATCCGCCTCGGCTCCGGCGGCGTCATGCTGCCCAACCACTCCCCCCTCACCATCGCCGAGCAGTACGGCACGCTCGAGACCCTGCACCCCGGTCGCATCGACCTCGGACTCGGCCGCGCCCCCGGCAGCGACCAGGCGACGTTCCGCGCGCTGCGCCGCGATCCGGAGTCGTCCGAGCGCTTCCCGCAGGACGTCGTCGAGCTGCAGGCGTTCCTCGCCGGCGAGTCCCGGATCCCCGGCGTCAGCGCGACGCCCGGCGCCGGCACCCGCGTGCCGCTCTACATCCTCGGATCGTCGCTCTTCGGCGCCCAGCTGGCCGCGGCCCTCGGTCTGCCGTACGCCTTCGCCTCGCACTTCGCTCCCGACGCGCTGCACCAGGCCGTCGCCGAGTACCGCCGCGGCTTCCGCCCCTCCGAGCAGCTCGACGCGCCCTACGTCATCGCCGGAGTGAACGCCATCGCGGCCGACACGACCGCCGACGCCGAGCGCCAGTTCGCCGAGATGAAGCGCGCGCGACTCATGATGCTGCTGCGCCAGAGCGGCCAGATCCCGCTCGACCAGCAGTTCTCGGACGACGAGCTCGACAGCCTGCTGAGCGCCCCCGTCGGCGCCCACGTCGCGAGCATGACCCACTACACCGGGGTCGGCACCGGCGAGGAGGTCGCGGACTACGTGGCCGGATTCGCCCGCTCGGCCGACGCCGACGAGGTCATCGTCGCCCACGCGTCGCTCGCGACCCCCGCGCGACTGCGCTCGGTCGAGCTGCTGGCCGACACGCACGCCCGCGTCGCGGCCTGAGCCACCTGCACAAGTAAGGCTGAGCGGCCGGAGACCGCGAAGAACCCGCGAATCCGGCCTCTCAGCCTTCGTTGTGCGGGTCCGGCACGCGATCGCGCACGCAACCGAGGGCGAGATCCGCCGATCAGCTGCGAACGGCGCCGCCGGCGCCTCCCGACCTCGGTTCCGTACGCCTCAGGCCAGCCCGGCCCCGCCCACCGCGAGGCTCACCGCCACCGTGAGCGCCGTCGTCCACAGCGCGATCGCGACGCCCTGCCACAGCAGCACCCGCCCCTTCGCCACTCCGGCGCCCGCGAGCATCACCGCCGTGAAGTGCGTCGGCAGCAGCAGCGGCCCCAGCAGGCTCACCCCGGGCACCCCGTAGCGGGTGAACGCCCGCTGGAACTTCTCGCGCCGAGCGGAGGACTTCCGCGTCCGCCCCTTGGTGACGGCCGAGCGGACCCCGGCTCCCAGCAGCACCAGCAGCGCCACGCAGACGAAGTTCCCGACCGCGCCCGAGACCGCCGCGATCACCGGGTCGATGCCGCCGATGATCCCGATGGTCGCCGCCCCCTCGGCCTCGATGAACGGCACGGCTCCCGCGGCGGCCACCACGAGGGGCTGCACGAGGTCGGGGACCCGGGCGAGGAGGTCCTGGAATCCGAGAATGGCGTCGGCTGCGATGTTCGACATGTCGTCTCTCCGCTCTGCTGACCGCGTCGGCGGCCCTCCCGTCTCTCGGGGTGACTCCATCCGACCGCGGATCGACGGCGCGCAGCAGTGCCGCGGGGTCACCTCCGCGGGGGAGGAACGCACCCTCGAGGGGTGACATCCGTCATGGTCGTACTGTGGGCGGCATGAGCACCGAGACACCGCCCGAGACGATCGACGTCGCTGCGCCCTCGGGTCGCGGCGTCTCGGCCACCTGGTGGTACACCGTCCTCTCGGCGGCGTCCTTCGTGCTCGTCGTCCTGTTCGTGTGGGGGCTGCCGGTGGTCGTCGGCGCCCCCGAGCCCTGGCGCGTCGCCCTCTACCTCGGCGGCACCGTGCTGTGGGCGGCCGCGTTCCTCGTCACCGCCCTGCGGTACCGAGGGGTGCCGACGGAGGCGCCGTTCCGGCTCCGCGCGCAGGCGACCGGAGTGTTCGCCGCCGGTCTCGCCGCCTCCGCGGTCGGCGGGATCGCCACCGGCAGCGTCACCTTCGCCCTCTCGCTCGTGTTCGTGCTCGTGGGCGTGCTGCCCTGGCCGCGCGGCGTCCGCGGGCGGCTGACCGGCCTCGCCACCCTCCTCGTCGTGGTCGCCGCGGTGCTCGAGCACGACCGTCTCGGCACCGGCCTGCTCGCGGACTCCCCCTCCGACGTCCGCCCGCTGCTGCTGTTCTTCGCGATCGCCCTGCCGGTGTCGGTCGTCAGCATGCTCTGGTGGTGGGACATCGTGCGCGAGCTCGATCGGGCGAGGGCCGCGGAGGGGCGCCTCGCGGCCGCCCAGGAGCGGCTGATCCTCGCGGGCGACGTCCACGACCTGCAGGGGCACCACCTCCAGGTCATCGCGCTGCAGCTGGAGCTGGCCGAGCGCCTCCTCCGCGACGATCCGGACGCGGCGCTGGAGCAGCTCCGTGCCGCTCAACGCAGCGTCGACGGGGCCCGCACCGGCACCCGCGAGCTCGCCACGCGCTTCCGCAGCGTCTCGCTCTCGGACGAGCTCGAGAACGCCGCCGACCTCCTCCGCTCGGCGGGGCTGCGCGTGCAGCTCGACATCGGCCCGGAGGCGGACCTCGCGCCCGCCGAGGCGCTCGGCCCGGTCGTCCGCGAGAGCACGACCAACATCCTCAAGCACGGCGGAGGCGAGTCGGCGCGGCTCCGTCTGGCTCGCGAGGGCGGCGAGTGGCGCTTCCTCGCCGAGAACGACCTGCCGCCCGAGCCCGAGGATCCCGACGAGCACGGCTCCGGCATCGCCGGCATGACCGAGCGGATCGAGCGGGCCGGGGGCACCCTGCGCACTCGCCCCACCCGCCGCGCGTTCGCCGTCGAGGCGCGCCTGCCGATCGGAGGAGCGGAGTGATCCGCGTGCTCCTCGCCGACGACGAGGACATGATCCGCACGGCGCTCGCGGCCCTGCTCCGCCTCGAGGACGACCTCGAGATCGTCGGCGAGTGCCGCGACGGCGAGGAGGCGGTGCTCGAGGCGCTGCGCCTCGAGCCCGACGTCTGCCTCTTCGACGTCGAGATGCCGGGCATGGACGGCATCGAGGCCGCGGAGCGACTGCGCCGCTCGTCGGCGACCCGCGTGGTCGTCGTCACCCGCCACGCGCGTCCCGGAGTGCTCCGCCGAGCGCTGGCCGTCGGAGTCGCGGGCTTCCTGCCCAAGTCGCGCCGCGTCGAGGACGTCGCGCAGGTGATCCGCCTGGTCGCCAGCGGACGCCGCTACGTCGATCCCGAGATCGCCGCCGACGCCCTCGCCACCACCCGCAGCCCGCTCACCGATCGCGAGCTCGACGTGCTGAGCGCCGGCTCCCGCGGCGAGACGATCGGGCAGATCGGAGCCGCGCTGCACCTCTCGAACGGCACCGTCCGCAACCACGTCTCGTCGATCCTCCGCAAGCTGCAGGTCGACACCCGCCAGCGCGCCGTGATCGAGGCCCGAGAGCACGGCTGGATCTGACGGCGGCGCACGCGGCTCACCACCCACTCCGGATGCCGGTCCTCGAGAGTGAGAGCGTTCGAGGAGATCTGGATGAAACGCTCCAACACTCCTGAAAGAGGCGCGCTGCTGAGTCCGACCACCTCAGGCACTGCGAGCGACCGAATCCGGCACCCCGCCCTCAGTGCCCGCGCGCGATCCACTCCTCGCGGTGCGGCGCCTCCGCCCCGATCGTCGTCGAGTCGCCGTGGCCGGTGCGCACGACCGTGTCCGTCGGCAGCGTCAGCAGCCGGTCGGTGATCGACTCGATGATCGTGGGGAAGTCGCTGTAGGAGCGGCCGGTCGCGCCCGGTCCGCCCTGGAAGAGGGTGTCGCCCGTGAAGACCGTGCCGAGCTCCTCGGCGACGAAGCAGACGGCTCCCGGCGAGTGACCGGGCGTGTGCCGCACCTCGAGCTCGAGGCCTGCCACGGCGATCCGCTGGCCGTCGACGAGCCCCGCGGTCGGTGCGCTGTCGGGGTGCACCACGTCCCAGAGCATGCGGTCGGAGTCGTGCAGCAGCACAGGCGCGCCCGTCGCCGCCCGCACGCCCGCGACCGCGTCGATGTGGTCGTCGTGGGCGTGGGTCAGCAGCACGGCCACGAGGGTCCGGTCGCCGACCGCCGCCAGGATCGCGTCGGCGTCGTGCGCCGCGTCGATCACGACGCACTCGGAATCGTCGCCGACGATCCAGACGTTGTTGTCGACGTCCCAGGTGCCGCCGTCCAGGCTGAACGTGCCGCTGGTGACGAGGTGGTCGATCCGTGCGCCCATCAGAGCACCACCACCGAGCGGAGCACGTCGCCGCCGGCCATCGTGGCGAAGGCCTGCTCGATGTCGCGGATGCCGATCCGCTCGCTCACGAACTCGTCGAGCGGAAGACGGCCCTGCAGGTAGAGGTCGGTCAGCATCGGGAAGTCGCGCTCGGGCAGGCAGTCGCCGTACCAGCTGGACTTCAGCGATCCGCCGCGGCCGAAGACGTCGAGCAGGGGGATCTCGAGGGTCATCTCGGGAGTCGGCACGCCGACGAGGACGACCGTGCCGGCGAGGTCGCGGGCGTAGAACGCCTGGCGCCAGGTCTCGGGCCGACCGACCGCGTCGATCACGACGTCCGCGCCGAACGTGTCCGTCAGCCCCTGCACCGCGGAGACGACGCCCGCCTCGTCGAGCCCGCTCGAGTCGATGACGTGGGTCGCGCCGAGCTTCTGAGCGGCGACCAGCTTCTTGGGGTCGCGGTCGATCGCGATGATCGTGCTCGCGCCGGCCAGCTTCGCGCCGACGACGGCGGCGGTGCCGACTCCGCCGCAGCCGATCACCGCGACGGAGTCGCCGCGCGTGACGTTCCCCGTGTTCATCGCGGCGCCGAGGCCGGCCATGATGCCGCAGCCCAGCAGGCCCACGGCGGCGGGGTCGGCCGACGGATCGACCTTCGTGCACTGCTTCGCGTGCACCAGCGTCTTCTCGGCGAAGGCCCCGATGCCCAGCGCGGGGCTCAGCTCCGTGCCGTCCTCGAGGGTCATCTTCTGGGTGGCGTTGAACGTGTTGAAGCAGTACCAGGGCTCCGCGCGGACGCAGGCGCGGCACTCGCCGCAGACGGCCCGCCAGTTGAGCACGACGAAGTCGCCGACGGCGACGTGGGTCACTCCCTCGCCGATCGCGCTGACCCGGCCCGCGGCCTCGTGGCCGAGCAGGAACGGGAAGTCGTCGCTGATCCCGCCCTCGCGGTAGTGGTAGTCGGTGTGGCAGACACCGCAGGTCTCGATGTCGACGACGGCCTCGCCGGGCCCGGGGTCGGGGATCACGATGTCGACGAGCTCGACGGGAGCGCCCTTCGATCGGGCGATGACGCCGCTCACAGTGGTGGGCATGGGGGCTCCTTCGTCGGGCGGGTGGTGCTCGGATCCGTTCCACCGTACCCGCCGGACGGCGCGCGGCCGCCGGAGCACTCGGACGACGGCCGGACGGAGGCTCCCCTCTCCCTGGGAGGTCTAGGGTCGGAGGGCAGCGCCGCGACCGCCGTGCTCCGAGCGATGAGGAGGACGGCGTGGAGCGTCAGCAGGCCGAGGGCCACGTCCGCCATGCGCAGAGCCGCTCCGGATCGTTCGGCCGCGGTCGCCTGGTCTCGACGTTCTCGGTACGGCACCGCGCCGGGCTCGACGTCGCCTTCGTGCTCGACGGTGCAAAGGGCGACTTCCAGATCGGCATGGGCGCCGCCTCCGAGGACTACAGCTCGGTCATGTCGCTCGGAGTCGACAGCCGCGAGGGCCGCCTGCGCGCGGTCGGGCACTGGACCGTCGACGGCCGCGCCGAGCGGCTCACCGCCCGCATCGTCCTCCACGACCGCGGGCTGATCGTCGTCGAGGCGACGCCGCTGCCCCTCGCGAAGCGCCCGCGATCACTCAAGTGCTGGTCGTTCCTCCGCCAGGACGGCGTCGACCACCACTCCGACGTGATCGGCCTCGTCGCGCCGGAACTCGCCTCGCTGCCTCCCGTGACCCTGAGGACCTACCCGCCGCGCTGACCGACGTCCACGGCCGTCTACTCCTAGCCCAGCTCAGCCATCAGCTCCTCCGGAGGAGGAGTCAGCCACATGAGGGAGACTCCTCCTCCGGACAGCTCGAACCGCGCCGCGAGCGAGAAGGCGCCCTCCGCGCAGTTCTCTTCAGCCCAGGCGAAGGCCTCGCTCACCGACGCGGCGTCGACGTTGAACGCACTGACTCGACGGCCGGCTTTGACGAGCATGACCCGGAAGCCACTCGCAGCCATCTCCTCCACAGAGTCTCTTTCGTCAACGGAATAAACCTTCATGTTTCGATAGTAGCCGTCACGTTCATGGTCGCCGGAGTCCGAAGCTGATCGCGAGCTCCAGCTCCTCTCGTCTCACAGCGCGGCCCGCTCGATCGCCTGCGCGCGCTGCTCCTCGCTGAGCACCCCGGCGAACGGCGAGATCTGGCGCATCTCGATCGCGCGCGGGGAGGGGGAGAGCATCACGTCGACGAGGCGCCCGATCTCCCGCCGCGCGGCCAAGTCGCCCCAGACCTCGAGGAGCGCGACGGCCCCACCGCGCACACGGGCCCGCATCCGCCGGACGTTCTCCGGGACGCGATCGAGGACGTCGTCGGGACGGTCGATCAACTGACGGGCCACCGCTCGATGGAGTTCGAGCGCGACGCGATCCTCACGGCGCTCCAGCGGGGTCGACGAGTGGAGCGCGATGTCCTCGGCCTCGATCGACGTGCCCATGACCCCGAGCGCTCGCTCCAGAGTGGATCGTCGCAGCACCCCTCGCGCCTCGGAGTGCTCCCACTGCGTCACCGCACTCGGCGCGACGCCTGCTCTGCTCGCGAGCTCGCGGACGCCCAGTCCCAGGCGCAGGCGGGTTCGTCGCAGCATCAAGCACCTCCTTGTTCAGTTTACAACTGAACAAGCGAGTCGCAGAAATGAGCGCGAGTCGTGGCATGAACTCGCGCGCACGTCCCCTACAGCGCGATGACCACTCCGTCTGCCTGAGTCCACAAAGAAGAGGCCTCTGCCGGGGAGGACCCCTCCTGAGACCTCTCGGAACGTCGAACCAGGTCGCGTGTACCCCGACTTGTCCCCTTAAGTGCGGACATGCACGCTGTCTTTGGCACTTGTAACATGAGATTGTCTCACTCAACATCCATTCTCGGAAGACGAACAAAGGAAGCCGGCACGCCCCGAGGACGACGAGATCGTCGACACCGAAGTGGGCGGTATCGATGTCACCCTGCCCCAGCCCGATCGGTAGGTCGCGACACGAAGATTCGGCGGATTCCCCGTCGGCCCGTGTCCCTCGATGCGTCCCCGCGAATACCGACAGGCTTCTGAGTCCCTTTTCAGCGGGTTCGGGAGGTTGGGCGATTGCAAGAGCTGCGACACCACTCGATGGCTTCCCCCGGAAGCCCCGCCGACGGTGACATCTCGACAACCAACACATCATCGATGAAGGGCTACTACATGTCTCGAATCAGATCTCGCAGTGCTGCCGTCTGGGATCTCGAAGCCGTCCGCTCCGCCAACGGTGACTGGGCCGACGTCCTCGCTCATCGGTGCAACTGGTGAGCGCGGAGAGGACTCCGCGACGCAGGAGCCTCGTCTTCCTGCTCGCAGGGATCGCCATTGGGGCGCTTGCTGTCGGCTCTCTCAACATGGTTGCGAGCTGGCTCCCCGACGACTCGAGATCCAGCATCACTCTCCAAGATGTGGTTCGGGACGGCCTCGCGGGATTTGCGGACGCTCCCAAGCCCAGTGGAGACGCGTGCGGTGATCGCCGGCGATGTGTCGAGGGGGTCGAGGGGGCTGACGCAGCCATCTATCGCTATCGATCCCTTGATCTTGCACGACAGGCAGTCATTTATAGCGATGCCGACTTCTATCGGTCGGATCAGCTTGTTGTCGAGTTCAAAGCAAGCATTACAACAGACGAGCGATTCCAACTCATCCAAGGCGTCGAAGGAACCTGGACCGGAAGCGACGACTGACAGAGTCAGCGCTCACGCGAGCATCGTGGAGCCCTCGAGAACGAATCGAGGGCTCCACGGCGACAGCACACTCTCCATGCCCGCTCTGTGACCACCGAGTCGCCCTTGCGATCCTCGACTCGAGGACCTCACCCAGAGGCAGGCGAGGCCCGAGTGGTTGAGCACTACTTGGCGGAGCCACGTGATCACTGCTTCGCGTCGTCGGGTGTCCAGTGAGGTACATCCGAACGCAACAGAAGTGAGACCGAGCGGCGCGCTGAGCAGTGGGGTCACTTCTCCCCCTTTCGCTGCACACCGCTCGACGGAGTTCGAGCGCGACGCGATCCTCAGGGCGCTCCGGCGGGCTGAACGAGCGGAGCGCGATGTCCTCGGCCTCGATCGACGTGCCCATGACCCCGAGCGCTCGCTCCAGAGTGGATCGTCGGAGCACCCCTGTCGCCTCGGAGTGCTCCCTGTGCATCACCGCACTCGGCGCGACGCCTGCTCTGCGGGCGAGATCGCGGACGCCGAGTCCCAGGCCCAGGCGCAGGCGGGTTCGTCGCAGCATCCGGCACCTCGCTGTTCACAAGACAACTGAACAGTCGGGTCGCAGAGGCGAGCGCGAGTGATGGCATGGACTCGCCGGTGCCCCCCCCCTACAGCGCGATGACCACGCTCTTCGACTCGCAGAACGAGCGCAGCGCCTCCTCGCCGAGATCGCGGCCGAGCCCCGACTCGCCGACTCCGCCGAACGAGAGGGCCGGGTCGAAGAGGTTGTAGGTGTTCACCCACACGGTCCCCGCGCGCAGGCGCTTCCCCAGACGGTGCGCCCGCGAGAGGTCGCGCGTCCACACCCCCGCGGCCAGTCCGTAGCTCTGGTCGTTGGCGATCGCCACGGCCTCGTCCTCGTCGTCGAACGGGATGATGCCGACCACGGGGCCGAAGATCTCCTCGCGCGCGATGGTCATCGAGTTGGTGACACCCGTGAACAGGGTCGGCTCCACGTAGTAGCCCGCCCGGTCCGGCACCCCGCCGCCGACCGCGACGACCGCCCCCTCGGCCTCGCCCTGGGCGATGTAGCCGAGCACCTGCTGCCGCTGCTCCTCCGAGACCAGCGGACCGACGGTCACTCCCCCGGCGAGGCCGTCGCCCACCGGCACGCGGCGCACCGCCGCGGCCAGCCGCTCCGTCATGTCGTCGAGGATCGAGCGCTGCACCAGCAGGCGGCTGCCCGCCGTGCACATCTGACCGGAGTGGCCGAAGGACGCGCGCATGGCCGTCAGGACCGCCGCATCCAGATCCGCGTCCTCGAACACGATGTTGGGGCTCTTGCCCCCGAGCTCGAGCGTGAGCCTCTTGAAGTCGGCCCCGGCGGCGAGCATCACCTTCCGGCCCACCTCGGTGCTGCCCGTGAACGACACCTTGTCGACCCCCGGGTGCGCGGTCAGCGCGGCTCCGACCCGCCCGTCGCCGGTGAGGACCTGCACGACTCCGGAGGGGACGCCCGCCTCCTCGCAGATCGCGGCGAGCCGCAGCATGGTCACCGGAGTCTGCTCCGCCGGCTTCACGACGACGGTGCAGCCCGCGGCGAGCGCCGGGGCGAGCTTGAAGCTGGCCGTCATGATCGGGAAGTTCCACGGCAGGATCAGCGCCGCGACCCCCACCGGCTCGAGCGTCGTGTAGACGTGGTGCGCCCCGTCGACCGGGACGACGGTGCCCGTCAGGCGCGACGGCGCGCCCGCGTAGTAGCGGAACACCCGCGCCGAGGTCGCGGTGTCGGCGCGGGAGCGCTCGATCGGCTTGCCGTTGTCGCGCGTCTCGAGCACCGCGAGCTCCTCGAGGCGCTCTTCGATCAGATCGGCGACGCGGCCGAGGATCCGGCTGCGGTCGTGCGGGCTCATCCCGCTCCAGCGCGCGTCCTCGTGCGCCCGCCGCGCGGCAGTCACGGCGGCGTCGACGTCGGCGGCCGTCGCCTGAGGCACGCGGGTGAGTAGCTCCTGGGTGGCGGGATCGATCACGTCGAGCAGCTCGGCACCCTCGGGGGCGACCCAGGCGCCGTCGAGGAGGAACGGCTCGAGCGGAGCCAGGGGGGCGAGGGTGTCTCTCATCGGTCGTCTCCTACGGTCGGTCGAGCAAGCGCGCGGGCTCCTCGACGCTGAAGCGGTGCAGCACGGCGTCGTCGACGCCGAGCAGGCGCAGGCCCGGCAGGACCCGCGCGGCGAGGTGGTCGAAGCCGTGCCCGCCGAAGCGGCGCAGCTGGCCCTTGGTCCAGGTGCTGTGCCCGAGGACCCAGCGGCCGTCGGGATCCTCCGAGAGCAGCGCGAGCAGGGCGTCGACCCGCTGCGGGTCGCTCGCGTTCCTGATCCGCCCGACGTGCGAGCCCTCGTTGCCGAAGCACATCTCGAGGACGGCCCCCGCCTGCGAGAGGTCGCGCAGGTACGGCAGGTCGAGGAACTCGTCGACGGTGGTGAAGACGACGCTCGACGGATCCACGCCCTCGGCCGTCACGTGGGCCAGCACGTCCAGGCCGTTGCGGGCGTCGGCCGCGAGCCGCACGCTGATCGCCGCGCCGGTCGAGGCGGCGGCCCGCGCGGCGGCGGTGAGCCCGAGGCGCTCCTGCTCGCCCTCCGGCGTGGCGAAGGCGCCCGTGGTGCCCATCAGACCGAGCAGACCGGCGCGGTAGGAGGTGCCCGGGATCGCGTCGGTCAGAGCCCGCAGGAAGAGCGCGGTGCGCGCGTCCACGTCGAGCTCGAGGTACCACGACGGGAGCAGCCGGGGCAGGTACGCGCCGTAGCCGGCGACGATCGCGACTCCGCTGCGCTCGGCGAGCTCGGGGAAGCGGTCGCGATCGGGCCCGAAGCCGAGCGAGCTGAGATCGACCACCACCCGCGGAGCGGAGGGGATGCGCAGCTCGTCGACGAGCAGATCGACGTCGTCGAGGCGGAGGTTGTCGGCCAGCGCGAGCTGACTCCAGCGCAGGGCCGCGGCCAGGTCGGCCGTGACGGGCTGCAGCGGATCCAGCTGCTCGACTCCCGGCCGCTGCAGAGCGCTCGCGTCGGTCAGGAGGTGCTCGTGCATCGACACGATCCCGAGCTCCCCGGGATCGACCGGGCCGAGCACCGTCTGGACCGTCATGCGCCACCTCCGCGCGACAGGGCGTCGCTGGATCCAATGTACAGCAGCCTGGATCCACTCGGCGAGCCGGAGTCGGAGTGGGTCTGTGGTTCTTCTCAGGTTGACGCGTCGCGCCTCTTCTAGAATCTTCTCCAGCAAGGGGAGTACTCCCGCCTGCGGTGAGCCCGTCAGTACGGATGCGACAGAGCATCCCGGGCCATCGGCTCCGCCTCGGAAGGCCATCAGGTCGCCGGCGGAGTGGAGGAGACCTTGGTGTCGTCCACCGAACCCCTTGGAGCACCTCCGTGCAGGTCACCCCCGCCATCTGGCTCATCACGATCGCCGTGACGATCGCGTTCTTCGTCTACGAGTTCTTCGTCCACGTGCGGAAGCCGCACGAACCGACCATCGGCGAGTCCGCCCGCTGGTCGGCCTTCTACATCGGCCTGGCGCTGCTGTTCGGCGTCGGGATCGGCTTCGTCGCCGACTGGCGCTACGGCGGCGAGTACTTCGCCGGGTACCTGACCGAGAAGGCGCTGTCGCTCGACAACCTCTTCATCTTCCTCATCATCATGAGCGGCTTCGCGGTGCCGAAGAAGTACCAGCAGAAGGTGCTGATGATCGGCATCGTCATCGCGCTGATCATGCGCGGCGCCTTCATCGCCGTCGGCGCGGCGCTGATCGAGAACTTCTCGTGGGTCTTCTACCTGTTCGGCGCACTGCTCTTCGTCCTCGCCTACCAGCAGATCAAGGGCGACCACGGCGACCCGTCGAACAACGCCTTCATGCGCCTGGTGCGCCGCATCCTCCCCGTCACCGACGAGTACCACGGCGACAAGCTGACCGTGAAGAAGGACGGCAAGCGCTTCGTCACCCCGATGCTGCTGACGATCGTCGCGATCGGCTTCATCGACCTCGTCTTCGCGCTCGACTCGATCCCCGCGATCTACGGCCTGACCAGCGAGGCGTACATCGTCTTCACGGCCAACGCGTTCGCGCTGATGGGTCTGCGCCAGCTGTTCTTCCTCATCGGCGGGCTGCTCGAGCGCCTCGTCTACCTCAGCCAGGGCCTCGCCGTGATCCTCGCCTTCATCGCCGTGAAGCTCGTGTTCCACGCCCTCCACGTCAACGAGGTCCCCTTCATCAACGGCGGCGAGCCGCTGCTCTGGGTGCCCGAGATCCCGATCTGGTTCTCGCTGACCTTCATCGGAGCGACGATCGCCGTCGCCACCGTCGCGAGCCTCCTCAAGACCCGCGGCGACCGGGGGAGGTCCGACCGCGCGAGCGTCGAGGGCACTCCGATCGAGACCGCGCAGGACGCCGAGTCCCGCACCGACGCGTAGCGACCGCACGCAGCGCCGCTCGGGGGGCCGTTCCTCCCGGGCGGCGCTGCGTCGTCAGCGCTCGAGCACGACGCCGACCGCGGTGGACACCACCCCGTTCGCCTGCACGGTGACGGAGTGGGCGCCCGGGTAGTGCCGCCGCGTCGTGATCTCGCGGAACGAGTGCGTCCGCGCCACGGTCGCTCTCCCACCGGCGGCGAGGCGCCGCGTCGCGAGGCGGAAGGTCTTGGGGCGGACGGATCCGTCGGCCCGCACGAAGCCGATCGAGTAGTCGATCACGACCGTCGCCTCCGTGTCCCCCTCGTTCACCACCTCGGCCGCGATTCCGACGGAGCCGCCCCAGGGCACGACGTCCCGCGACAGGCGGGGCGTGCCGACCCGGAGCACACCTCCCTCGAACCCCGCGAGGACGAGCGCCGCGGGATCCCCCTTCTTCAGCAGTGTCCGGAGCGCGTGCCGCACGACCCGGGGCGTGCTCGCATCCGGAGCCGCCGCCCAGCCGGCGGCGGTCTCGATCACGATCTCCGGATCGACGCGGCTGAGATCGTTGAGGTGGTTGGCGGTGGAGCGGCGCACGTACTCGGACTCGTCCCGGTAGGAGGCGTCGAGGATCCCCCGGGTCGCGCGCGGGTGCGCGAGCAGCCACGGCACCCGCTTCGCCCAGGGCAGGAAGGCGCGCGAGCCCTCGGTGGCGAGCCGCCGGACGTGCTCGTTCCCGTCCTCCGTCCACACGAGCATCACGGCGAGCGCCCGCTCCGGCCGGGCGATCAGCAGATCGCGGATCGCGAACTCGCCGGTCAGGCCGACGGTGAGCCGGGCGAGGAGCGCGAGGGCGGCGTCGAAGTCCTCGACCGAGCCGCTCTCGAGAGCGCGCGCGGTAACGAGCTCCGTCACCGGCCAGATCATCCAGCCCGCGAGCAGCGGGTCCTCGAGCAGATCGAGCACGAGCCGCTCGACGGCCGGGAACCCGGCGGGCAGGTCGCTCAGCAGCGCGTCGCGCACGAGGTCCACGCGCTGCCGGAGCCGGAGGCCGTCGAGGCCGCCCCCGGCCGCCGTGAGGGCCGGGAGCTCGCGGGGAGCCGCGCGCGTCACCGCCTCGTGGAGCCGTGCGACGACCTCCGGGCCGATCAGGTCGTCCATCGCGCCCACGGTGCTCCCCTTCCGTCGTGTCGGATCAGGTTGCCATGCACGCCGCGTCCGGCGTCGGTGGATCTCGATGCGCCCGCTCCGCGGGCTACTCGATCAGCGGAACGGGCGCCCGCCCCCTCGATCGTCGAGCGGCTCAGCACGAGCGTCTCGCACCCCCCCCCCGCTGGTCGAGTAGCCCCGCAGGGGCGTATCGAGACCCGCGCAGCACGACCACCTCGCACCCCCTGCTGGTCGAGTAGCCCCGCAGGGGCGTATCGAGACCCGTGTCCACGGCGGCCGACCGTCAGACGTCCGAGCGCTCCACGTCGACGACCTCGCGCCGCAGCTCCTCGGTCACGTCCAGCTCCCCCGCGACCGACGCCACCCGGAGCGTCACGCGCTCGACGGGCACGATCGTGCGGACGATCTCGATCCGCTCCTCGTGCAGGACCACGACGATCGGCTCGGCAGGAGAGTGCTCGCCACCGGCCGGGAGCGGCTCACCGCCCTCGAGCGGCTCCCGCACGAGGCGGATCTCCTCCCGGCGGACGTCGACGGTGATCGTCCGCTGCTCGGTGACGACGACGCGCTCGAGCCGGATGCGCTCGGTCGCGAACCGCCGCGTCGAGACTTCCAGTCGCTCCTCGTGCAGGACGACGGACGGAGGGGTCTCGGGCGACGTGCTCATGCGAGGAGCCGGGAACAGGGGTGCATGGTCTCTCCGATGCGAGGAGCGAGCCGGCCACGGGAGCGCCGACGAAGAAGGGAACGGCCGGCCCCGCTCCGAGGAGCAGTGCCGGCCGGAGGAGTGCCGTCGGATCAGACCGCGCGGCGGGCGCTGGTCTTCTGACCGGTCTGCTGCTTCGCGGCCTCAGCGGCGCGGGAGGCCTGCTCCGTCACGGACGGAGCGTTCTTCGCCTCCTGCTGGATCTTGGGAGCCTCGGCCTCGGCCTTGGTCAGGATCGCCTCCCAGCGCTGCTGCATCGGCTTGATGAGCCCGCCACCGGCACCGACGATGATGACGCCGGCGATGATCGCGAGCACGGCGATGAGGATCGGCGTGGTGACGGTCGTGGCGACCTCGATCTGGTTCAGGGCCGCGGTGGCTCCGAGGAACAGGATGAAGATCGCGACGATGTTGCCGAGGAGCTTGCCGTAGGACAGGCCGCCGAGGGTGTTCTGGATGAGGCCCTTGGCGCCGGCCGCGATGGCCGCGGCGATCACGATGATGATGATCGCGACGATGATCTTCGGCAGGAAGCCGATGATGCCCTGGAGCAGGTCGCTGACCGGGTTGGGGCCGAAGACACCGAACGCGAACTGGAGCACGAACAGCACGAGCGTGTAGTAGATGATCTTCGACACGATGTCGGAGGCGTCGAGCTTCGAGTTGGCGAGCGCCTTCTTGATGCCGCCGCGCTCGACCGCACGGTCGAAGCCGACCTTGGTCAGCAGGCGCGAGAGGCCCTTCTCGATGAGCTTGGCGACGATGAGGCCGACGATGAGGATGAGCAGGAAGAGCAGCGCGAGCGGGACGAACGCGATGACCGCGGCCAGTCCGTTCTGCAGAGCGGCGGGGAAGTCCATGGGGGTGCCTTTCGGGCGAGGGCTGGTGCGGGAGGGGAGGTGCGGCCGATCGGCGGGATCGGCCGCACCGGGGGGCGACTAGGAGCGGGGGCGGCTGTCGTCGGTGGTGGTGCGCGTGGTGGTCGGGTCCACGAGCTCGATCTCCTCGTGCGAGACCTCCTCCTCCACGCGCTGCTGCTCGGTGACGGTCTCGGTGCCGAGGCTCACGCGCTCGACGGGGACGGTCTCCTTGGCGGTCACGACGCGCTCCTCGGTGAGGACCACCTCGTGCTCCTCCTCGCTGAGGTCGGGGCCCGCGAGGGCGTCGCCGGCGTTCGCCTCAGTGATCGGCTCGCGGGTGAGGGTGACCTCGTCGTGGCTGACCGGGACGGTCCGGGTGACCTGCTCGGTGACGATGTGCTTGCGCAGGCGGGCGCGGCCGGCCTCGACGCTCTCGGTGCCCACGCGCAGGCGCTCCTCGGAGCGGGTCATCGCGTCGTCGGTCGTCGGGCCGGAGGTGTCGTGGCCCTCGGTGCCGCGGGTCTCGGTGCCGTGGCCCTCGGTGACGAAGTCGGTGGTCGAGCCGCCGTCGGCGTCCTGGTCGTAGAGCGGGCTCCCGGTGCGGGTGCCGCCGACTCCGTAGTACGAGTACAGCGCCTGCTCGTCGTCGGCGGTGAGCGCGCCGTCGTCGTCGATGCGCGGGGCGTCCTTGACGAACGACTTCTCGTAGGCGACGCGGACCACTCCGCCGTCGAACGAGGCGTCGCTCAGCGGGGCGAACGACTCCGAGGAGCCGAAGAGGCCGGTGCGGATGGTGACCCAGGTGGGCTGCTGGCTCTCGTTGTCGACGTAGACCTGGCCGACGGTGCCGATCTTCGCGTCGTCGGTGCCGTGGACGTCGGCGCCGATCAGGTCGTTGACGGTGCTGCTGTCGATCATGGTGCACTCTCTTTCGCCGGGCACTGGCCCGGATAGCGGTGACGGATGGACGAGCGGACCGGAGACGCGTCCGTACGGGAGCACTCTCCGATTCCTCCGGAGGAGCAGGACCGGCCGGAGAGCGAGCCCCTGCAGTCACTCCGCTGGGAACGGACTTACGGTGTAAGCCACTGGTGAACCTTACGGTGTAAGCATCAGTAGGGTGGAAGAGCTTGCGCGTTCCTCGAGGACCTGATATCCGGGCCGGGTGAGTACGCAGAGAGGTGTCTTCCGTGGCCGACCGCGAACGAACGGGCAAGTCCGGCTCCTCCGCGCCGCGGCTCACCCGCGACCTGATCATCGACACCGCCCTGGCCCACATCGACCGCTCGGGGGCCGAGGCGCTCTCGATGCGGTCGCTCGCTCAGGAGCTGGGCGTCGAGGCGATGTCGCTCTACCGCTACGTGCACGGCAAGGAGGACCTCCTCGAGGGGGTCATCGCCGTGCTGATGAAGGATCTGACCGTGAGCCTGGCCGAGGCGGACGACCAGCACTGGCAGGAGTTCCTGCAGACGGCGGCCCACGCGGTGCGGCGCATCGCGACCGACCACCCGAGGGCGTTCCCGCTGGTCGCGACCCGGCATCCGGCCGCTCCGTGGCTGCGTCCGCCGCTGCGCAGCATCGAGGTCGTCAACACCTTCCTCACGACCCTGACGGCGAACGGCTTCACCGACGCTCAGGCCGTGGGCGCGTACCGCTCCTTCAGCAGCTTCCTGCTCGGTCAGCTGCTCCTGCAGTCGGCCGTCAAGGGCGCCGAGACGTCACCGACGGACCTCCCGCTCGACGAGGGGGACGCCGACATCCCGCAGCGGGACGGCAACCTCTCCCTCGACACCGCGCCCGAGGTCCGGCGCCTCCGCGCGCTCCTCAGCGAGGACCGCAGCGAGGAGGAGTTCGAGATCTCCCTCGAGACCCTCCTCGACCGCCTCGACCTGCAGCTCTCGCAGTAGGACGCGGTCGGCGAGCGCCCCCCCTGCTGGTCGAGCAGCCCCACAGGGGCGTATCGAGACCCGCCGCCCACCCTGCTGGTCGAGTAGCCCCACAGCGGCGTATCGAGACCCGCCGCCGTGTGGACATGGGGATCTCGATACGCCCTCTCCGAGGGCTACTCGATCACCAGAGCTGCTGGTCGAGCAGCCGCGCAGCGGCCTATCGAGACCCGCCGCCCCACCCTGCTGGTCGAGTAGCCCCACAGGGGCGTCTCGAGACCCGCCGCCCCTTGGACACGGGGATCTCGATACGCCCTCTCCGATGGCTGCTCGATCACCAGAGCTGCTGGTCGAGCAGCCGCGCAGCGGCGTCTCGAGACCGGTCCGCTGCGCAGAACGCCCGCGGAGGCGCGGATCACCCGAAGATCCGCCCCTCCGCGAGCACCCCCCGATACTCCGCGATCAGAGCGCGGGAGTCCAGATCCGCATCGTCGACGGTCCACGGTTCGCCCACGTGTAGTAGGGCCGGAACTCGGCCTCGAAGCGCTCGCCGACGATCGCGGAACCGGCCCCGTAGGCCCATCCCGCCTCCCCCGCCGAGACTGCGGCGGGGGAGGCGGGATGGGCCTACGGGGCCGGGTCCGCGGTCGGCGG
>NZ_JAMRYM010000025.1:0-38364 GCF_023743255.1 Rathayibacter rubneri
AGGGTGGCCCGGTCGAGCCCGAGCTCCTGCCCGACCCCGCGCTGGACGTGCTGCGCGGGGTCGGGCAGGAGCTCGGGCAGCGCGTCGAGCACGTCGCGGCCCCACTCCGCGATCGCCTCGGGCGGCCCCGCAGCCCGAGGCGGCGGCGCGGGAGCGAGCGCGACGGGCGCGTCGTCGTGCGGGTCCTCCCCCGCCTTCAGCCCCTCCTTGAGCAGGAGGACGATCCGCTCGCCGTCGTCGTCGACCGCGAGGATCTCGGACCGGTCGGACGCGCCGCGGAGCCCCGGGCCGGGCGACGGCGCTCCGGGCGGCGCAGGAGCGTCGTAGACGAGGTAGGGCGAGGACCCGGTGCCGAGCCTGCTCCCCGGAGCGAGTCGGCCGAGGATCCGCAGCTCGCGCGACTGCGTGCGCGCCTTCGGCAGCGTCGACCAGTCGCGCACGACCTCGACCCGGTTGATCATCACGACGTCGCGGACGTCGGCCCACTCGTCCAGCGGCTGGCGGAGGCGGTCGAAGTGCTCCTGCCAGAAGGTCTTGGCCTCGCGGCGGTGGTAGTCGATCGCCGCACCCGCGAGGGCCAGGGCGGTCTGGTCGGCGGTCCGCTCCCACGGCTCGACGCCCGCCACCTGCTCGAGCAGGGCGACGGCCGTGGGATCGGGCTCGCGCGGCACCGGGAGGTCGACCTCGACGAGCGGCAGGGGCTCGTCGCGGGGCGACGCGAGCGACAGCAGCCAGTCGCGCAGGCGCAGGGTCGAGCGGCAGTCGTAGGCGTTGTACTCGGCGACGAGATCGAGCCGCCGCTGCCCCTCCTCGGGATCGACGAGCATCGCCGCGCGGGCCTGCACGTACTCCTCGATGCTGTCGGCCGCGTTCGTCACTCCGGAGGCGTCGCGCTGCTCGGACCCCATGTAGAGCGGCTCGAGCTTCTTGATGGAGTAGCTGCGCGAGCCCACCCGGAGCCCCCGCCGCACCACCGGATAGAGGTCCACGAGCACGCCGTCGCGCAGCAGCTGGTCGACCTCCTCCTCGCCGACGCCGTGGCGCAGGGCGAGCGAGAGCAGGTGCGTCCGCTCGTAGGAGGCGTAGTGGTAGACGTGCATCCGGGGGTACCGGGCACGGCGCTCGCGCAGGTACGCGAGGAAGTCGAGCAGCGCGACGCGCTCGGCGGCGAGGTCGTGCGCCCAGAAGGCGGTGAACTCCTCCTGGTCGTCGACCATGCCGAACAGGTAGTCGAGGCCCCACTCGCGGTTGTCCTCGGTGTGCAGCGGATCGCCCTCGAAGTCGAAGAAGAGGTCGCCCGGGTCGGGAGCGGGCAGGGCGGTGAGCACGGAGGCGTCGACGACCTCGACGGCGGGCAGCGGCGAGGACTCGGAGAGCACCTGGAGGCGCGCCTGAGCGCGGAGGGCGTCGAGAGTGCCCGCGCCCATCCCCGGCACCGGGCCGTCGTGCTCGGCGAGCGCGTCGAGGGTCGCGACCCCGGCCGCCATCAGCTTCGCCCGCTGGTCGAGCCGCATCCCGGCGACGAGGATCGGATCGCGGTGCGCCTGCACCTCGGGAGCGCAGACGGGGCAGCGTCCGCACGCCGCGTAGCGCGGGTCGCCCCAGGCGAGCGGCTCGTCGGCCGCCACGCGCTCGTCCAGCACCGCCCGCAGGCGCGCCCGCTGCACGCGCTGGACCGGCGCGATCGACGCCAGCTCGTGGCTGGTGACGGTGCCGTCGCCCAGCACCAGGTGGACCTGCGCGCCGACCCGGATGCCGCGGGCGCTCATCTGCTCGGCGTAGGCCGCGAGCTGCAGCAGCGCCGGGATCTTGGCGTGCCGGGCGAGCTTCGTGTCGTAGACCTCGTACGCGCCGTCGGCGGTGCGGAGGAGGAAGTCGGAGAAGCCGATGAACGCTCCGTCGAAGAACGTGGCCTGGAACAGGACGTCGACCCCGGCGCGCATCGCCTCCACGGCGGCGTCGGCGGCGGCCGCGTACCCGGCCGGCTCGGGCCGCTCGAACTCGAGGACGTCGTGGGTGCGCTTCAGCTCGGCTAGGAAGCGGTGCTCGTGCTCATCGCCCAGGACCGCGGTGCGGTCGAGCATCGCGTCGACCACCGGGTCGAGCCGCGCGGCCCGGCCCAGCATCGCGTCGAAGCGCCGGAGCACCGCCCACTCGCAGGCCGCCCAGTTCGACAGGTCGGTCGGGCTCGTGACCACGCGGCCGGCCTCGAGGTACATGCGACTCCCTCCGTGCCGCCGGGCGGCGGGCGCCTCCAGGCTAGGGGGACCCTCCGACACCGGGCCGTGGGAGGGTGGAGGGGTGACCAGGACGCGCTTCGAGATCATCCCGTCCGACGACATCGCCGAGCGGGCCCGCCGCGCGTTCGCCGAGCCGACTGCCATCACCCTGACCGTCACCAGCCTCCCCCAGCACGGCACCGAGCGGACCCTGGACGCGGCCGTCGAGCTCGCCGCACTCGGATTCCGGGTCGTGCCGCACCTCGCCGCGCGGAACGTCGAGGGGCGCCCGGCCCTCGAGCGGGCGCTCGGCCGGCTGCGCGACAGCGGCATCGACGAGGTGTTCGTCGTCTCGGGCGACGCGAAGAAGGCGAGCGGGACCTACTCCACGAGCCTCGAGCTCCTCCGGGACGCCGTCGAGATCAGCCCCGACCTCGCGGTGGGCGTCGCCGGCTACCCGGAGGGGCACCCGCACCTCTCGGACGAGAGCATCCTGAAGCACCTGCGCGAGCGGGGGCCCTTCCTCCGCTCGATCGTCACGCAGATGTGCTTCGACGTGGACGCCGTGGTGCGCTACGCCGACCTGCTCCGGGCGGAGGGCATCGAGGCGCAGCTGTGGGCCGGGGTCCCCGGTCCGGTCGAGCGGGCGAAACTGCTGAGCCTGGGCGCGAGGATCGGCGTGGGCTCCTCGCTGGGGTTCCTGAAGCGGAGCTCCTCGGTGGCGGGCGGACTGCTGCGCGGCCGGCGGTTCGATCCCACCGCCTTCGTCTCCCGGCTCGAGGAGGCCGCGGGCGACCGCCTCCACGGCCTGCACGTCTACACGTTCAACGAGCTCCACGGACTCGCCGCGCTCGGCTCCTGACTAGCGCACGTCCGAGCGCTTCACCCAGATCGGCGGATGCGGCAGCTCGCTCTCGCTGCGCAGGCGCCCGGCGAGCGGCGCCCAGACGACCAGGGCCACTCCGACGCCCAGGAGCAGGCCGCCGATGGTGTCGCTCAGCCAGTGCGCGCCGAGGTACGTGCGGCTCGCCATCATGGCGACGGAGTAGAGGAAGCCCGCGATCCAGACCCAGACCAGCGGGAAGATCAGGGCGAGCACCATCGCCGTCGTCGCCGCGTTCGCCGTGTGGCCGGAGGGGAACGACCCGTAATCGCTCGTGACCAGCATGTCCTCGGGGCGCGCGCGGCCGACGAGCTCCTTGACGAGCTGCGTCAGGCCGACGCTGACGAGAGCGGCGACCGTGTAGTACAGGGCGGCCCAGCGCCTGCGGAACACGAGCAGGACGGCCACGATGGCCAGCGGGATGAGCACCGTGCCGGTGATGCCCGCGCCGACGGTGTTCATGACGAGGGCCGGGATGTCCCAGACGCTCGAGCGGTGCTCGACGATCTCGTCCATCCACTCGACGTCGAAGCCGAAGGCGGTGGTCGGGCGGTACGCGATCATGATCGCGAGCACGACGGTGATCAGCAGGGCGATGGACGCCGAGATGAGCGGCCAGCGGCGCGAGACGCGGTGCGCGACTTCCTGCGTGAGGACCTTCGTGGCCGCGGGGTCGGCGGACGGGGCGGACGTCCCCATCCGCTCGCGCTGCACCGCGTCGGGGCTCGCGGAGGCGGGCTCGGTCGTCGATCGGTTCTCGCGGTTCACCATCCCGACATCCTCCCCTGCCGGACGTTCATGTGCAGGGGCTTGCGCGCGGGGGCGTCACGGGAAGAGCGGGCGGCCGATGGTGCGGTGCGATCTGCAGGGGACTGCGGGATGTGCCGGGGACGGTGCGATCTGCAGGGGACGTGAGCGGGAACACGCTTCCCTCCGCGAGGACGAGCCGAGGGCACGCGGATCCCCTGCAGATCGCGCGGACACCTGCAGACCGGGCGGGCACCTGCAGATCGTGCGGGCACCTGCAGACCGTGCGGACACCTGCAGACCGGGCGGACACCTGCAGACCGGGCGGGCACCTGCAGACCGGGCGGACACCTGCAGACCGGGCGACGCGCGCCGATCGCGTCAGTCCTGCAGGGCCGCCACGGTGCGCGGCCGCACGATCAGCCAGAGCGCCAGGATCGAGATCCCCGCGGTCGCCATCATCACCAGCGCCATCGGGATCGCGGAGGAGGCGCCGAAGATCCCGGAGATCGGCGAGAGGATCCCCGCCATGCCGAAGTTCACGGCGCCCAGCAGCGACGCCGCGGTTCCCGCCTCCTTGCCGTGGTTCACGAGTCCGAGCACCTGCACGCACGGGAAGCTGAAGCCGCACGACGCGATGAAGAGCCACAGCGGCACCAGCGTGCCCCAGAGGCCGAAGCCGAGCGCGTCGAAGAGTGCGATGAGCCCGGCGGCGGTGAAGAGCGAGATCGTGGTGATCGCGAGGATCCACTGCGGGCCGACGCGGCGGCTGAGCCGAGAGGACGCCTGGACGCCCACGACCACTCCGAGCGAGTTGACGGCGAAGAGGAGGCCGTACTGCTGCGGATCGAAGCCGTAGAGGCCCTGGAACAGGAAGGCCGAGCTGGAGAGGTAGGTGAAGAGGCCGGCGAAGGTCATGCCGCCGATGAGCGCCACTCCCACGAACTGGCGGTCGCCGAGCACCGAGCGGTAGCGCTGCAGGAGCGAGCGGCGGTCGCGGTCGCCGCGGGCCGTCCGCGGGCGGGTCTCGACGATGAGGAGGGCGACGGCGATCATCACGACGAGGCCGTAGGCGGCGAGGAAGACGAACACGCCGCGCCAGTCCATGACGAGCAGCAGCTGCGAGCCGATCACCGGGGCGAGCACGGGCGCCAGGCCCGAGACCAGCGCCAGGCGGGAGAGCATCAGGACCAGCGGACGTCCGCCGAAGAGGTCGCGGACCATCGCCATCGCCACGACTCCGCCGGCCGCGGCTCCCGCGCCCATCAGCACGCGGAACACGCCGAGCCAGACGATGTCGGGGGCGAACGCGGCGCCGATGCAGGTGAGCACGTGCACGGCCGTCGCCAGGATCAGCGGCAGCCGCCGTCCGACCGCGTCGCTCCACGGTCCCACGATGAGCTGGCCGAGCGCGAAGCCGAGCGTCGTGCCCGTCAGCGTCAGCTGCACCGCCGCCTCCGACACGTTCAGCTCGTCCTGCAGCACCGGGAAGGCGGGGAGGTAGAGGTCGATCGTGAACGGCCCGAGCGCGGTGAGCGCTCCCAGGACGATGACGTAGACGAGGCGCTGGCGCATGGTCAGGGCGTCGCCGGGGTGGCGGTGGACGGGGACGGAGCCGGTGGGCGTCGGGGCGACGGTGGTCACGGAGGCCTTCCTGCGCGAGGCGCGGGGAGCGGGGCGGAGTCGTGCGGGAGCGGCGCCGGAACGACCGCGAGGAGCGGCGCGGGATGCTCGCATCCCTGCACCGCTCCTCACGCTAACCGCCCCGGGCGCTCCTGCACTCCCCCTCGGTCGAATTGATTCGACTATCAGTTCATCCGTGGACGTGATCGACCGGGCTCGAGGCCGTGAGCGCTCTCATCGCACTCGCAGCAGCGCGACCCCCTGGGGCGCCAGAGTGACGGAGTCGGCGTCCTCGCCGGTCAGCACGTCGACTCCGGCGATCGGCACGACGGCGTCGGAGCGGCCGTGATTGATCGCGAAGACGAGCGCGCCGCGGCGCACGAGCTCCACTCCCTCGATCGGCTCGGCGACGATCCCCTCGACACCCGCGTCGGCGAGCACGCGCTCGACGACCGTCCCGAGCAGCTCCGGCGCGGGCCACGTCGCGACGTACCAGGCGGATCCGCCTCCGGTCGTCTCGCGCCGTGTGATCGCGGGCCAGCCGTCGAGGTCGTCGGTGAAGCGCGCCAGCACCTCGGCGCCCTCGGCGTGCAGGTACTCGCGCCAGCGGGTGACGACGCCCTCGAGCGAGCCGGTGACCGTCGAGTCGGGCAGATCGTCCGAGAACGCGTCGGCGGAGGCGAGCGGCGCGAACTCCTCGACCCGCACGCCCAGCGTCGACTGCAGCGCGCCCAGGTAGCCGCCCTCGGTGATGTGCGCGTCCTCGTCGGTGATCCCGCTCTGGAAGGTGGTGACGAGGTGGCCCCCGCCCTCCGCGTACGCGGCGAGCCCGGCCAGATCGTCCGCTCGCGCGGTGAACAGCGCCGGAGCGACGACGAGGTCGTAGCCGTCGAACGGGCCGGAGGCGCGCACGAAGTCGACCGTGACGTGGCGGCGGGTGAACTCGCGGTGCCACGCGGTGACGTGCGCGGCGTAGTCGATCGCCCCCGGAGTCGCGTCCTGCTCGATCGACCACCAGCTGTCCCAGTCGAACACGATCGCGACGCGGGACTCGACCTCCGTCCCGAGGATCTCGTCTAGGCGGCCGAGCTCGGCGCCCAGCTCCTCGACCTCGCGGAACACGCGGGTCTCGGGGCCGCCGTGCGGCACGAGCCCCGAGTGGAACTTCTCGGCGCCGGCGCGCGACTGACGCCACTGGAAGAAGAGGATGCCGTCGGCTCCGCGGCCCAGCACCTGGTAGCTCCAGGCCCGCATCTGCCCGGGCTTCTTCGGCGCGTTGCTGCGGCGCCAGTTGACGGCGCTGGTGGCCTGCTCCATCAGCAGCCACGGGCGGCCCTCGCCGAGCGAGCGCATCAGGTCGCGCGCGACCGCGGCGGTGAAGGGCGCCTCCGGATCGGCGGGGTCGGGGTAGAGGTCGTCGGACACGACGTCGACGTGCGGGGCCCAGGCCCAGTAGTCGACGGGCTTGAACAGCCCCATGAAGTTCGTGGTGATCGGAGTCTCGGGCGAGTACTCGCGGAGGATCTCCTTCTCGGCCAGGTAGCACTCGAGCAGCTGCCGGGAGGAGAAGCGGTCGAAGTCCAGGCGCTGGGTCGGGTTGGGCAGCGTCGGCATCGCCGCGGGCGGCCGCACCTCCTCGAAGCTCGAGTAGCGCTGCGACCAGAAGGCGGTGCCCCAGGCTTCGTTGAGCGCGTCGATGCTCCCGTACTTCTCGCTCAGCCACTCGCGGAACGCGAGGACCGCCGACTCGGAGTAGTCGTGCGAGACGTGGCAGCCGTACTCGTTGCCGATGTGCCACATCTCGAGGGCGGGGTGGCCGGCGTAGCGCTCGGCGAGCTTGCGCACCAGGCGCGCGGCGTAGCGGCGGTAGACCGGCGAGGACGGCGCGTACTGCTGGCGCGAGCCCGCTCCGAGGACCACGCCGTCGGCGGTGACGGGCAGCATCTCGGGGTGCTGGTGGCTCAGCCACGGAGGCGGGGACGCGGTGGCGGTGGCGAGGTCGACGCGCACGCCGCCGGCGTGCAGGCCGTCGAGCACCTCGTCGAGCCAGGCGAAGTCGAACTCGCCGTCGCGCGGCTCCAGGTGCGCCCACGAGAAGACGCCCACCGTCGCGAGGTTCACTCCGGCGCGGTTCATCAGGGTCACGTCCTCGGGCCACACCTCCTTCGGCCACTGCTCGGGGTTGTAGTCGCCTCCGTAGCGAACGGGCATGTGCTCTCTCCTTCGACCGCCTCAGCGGTGGTGCGGGCCGGGGCGCCGACGGTGGCGCCCGGTCCCGGTGGTCCTTCAGCAGGGTAAGCGCTTACCGCCGCGCTGCCCAAGCCCCGGCCGTCACGGGCCGAGCGGATGCAGCGGCGCGGCCAGCGGATTCGCGAGCAGGTGCTCGAACGCGAGCTCCGCCGCTCCGATCATCAGCAGGTCGCCGCCGAGCTCGGTGCGCGCGATGCGGACGGAGTCCAGCGCCACCCGGAACGGACCGCCGCGCGTCAGGCGCTCCTCGAGGAACCCCGGCGCGACTCCGACGAGGGCGCCGAGGAACCCGCCGAGCACGACCAGCTGCGGGTTGAAGATGTTGACGACGTTGCGCAGCGCGACGGCCAGATGGCCGAGCTGGCGCTCGACCTCGGCGCGGACGGCCGGGTCGTCGGAGGCGGCGAGCGCCTCCTCGAGCCGCTCGCTCTCCTCCAGGCCCAGCACGCGCAGGAGCTCGGCGCGGCCGACCTCGGTCTCGAGGCAGCCGACGGCCCCGCAGTGGCAGTCGACGCCCGCGCTGTTGACGAGGGTGTGGCCGATCTCGCCCGCGTAGCCGTCGATGCCGTGCAGCGGGGCGCCTCCGACGATCACGCCGGCGCCGACGCCGCTCGCGCCGCCGTTGAGGTAGATCAGGTGCGAGACGTCGCGGCCGGCGCCGAGCACGCTCTCGGCCAGCGCGCCGAGGTTGGCGTCGTTGGCCGAGAGGACGGGCAGTCCGGTGGCGTCGGCGAGCATCCGCGAGAACGGCTCGTCGCTCCAGCCCAGGTGCGGGCCGGTGCGGACGAGACCGTCGGCGTCGCGGACGAGGCCGGGCACCGCGACTCCGATGCCGACGGTGCGCGCGTCCTCGGGCAGCTCGGCGCGCAGCTCGGCGATCGCGTCCGCGGCGAGCGCGGCCGCCGCCTCGGCGGTCGGCACGATCGCGGTGCGGCGGAGGCGGCGGCGCACCTCGGCGTCGAAGCCGACCACGGCGACCGTCACCGCATCGATCTCGGGATTGACCGCGAAGGCGACGACCCGGGGGTCGGCCTCGACGATCGGGCTCGGCCGCCCGACCTGGTTGAGCGTGTCGGGCTCGCGCTCGCGGACGATGCCGAGCTCCACCAGCTCGCCCACGAGCGCGGCGATCGTGGACCGGTTGAGCCCGGTGGCCCGCGTCAGCTGCGAGCGCGAGCGGGGGCCGCCGCGGTGCACGAGACGCAGGATCGCGGCCAGGTTGTGGCGTCGGACCCGGTCGAGAGTGTTGCCGCGCGTCGCATGATCGGGCATTCCGCGGTCTCCTCTGGTCTCGCATCAGCCTATCGGCGGGCCGGAGAGCCCTCCTCCCGACGGAACGTCCGCCGAGAGCCCCTCTCGCGCACGATGGTGGCGGAGAGGCGCTCCCGGCGGAGGTTCTGCACGGTTCAGGCGCCGACGCGGCTCCAGGTCCAGCTGCCCTCGGGCCCGTCGACGCTCACGTCGGCGCCCGAGCGGGTGACCGTGAAGACCGTCTCGGCCCCGGAGTCGTGCGCGACGACCCGCGCCTCGCGCACTCCGTCACCGCCCGGGAACACCCGGAGCTCGAGGCCATCGAGGTAGTCGTACTCGGCGACGTCCGTGCGGGAGCCCACGGGCACCACGGCGCCCTCGCGCACGTAGAGCGGCAGGGTGTCGAAGCCGTGCACCTCGCGGCGCCACTCCCCCGTCGAGTCGATGCTCTCGCCGGTCCACCAGCTGGTCCAGCGGCCGCGGGGCAGGTAGAACTCGACCGAGCCGTCGGCGGTGAACACGGGCGCGACCAGCAGGTCGTGGCCGAGCATGTACTGCGTGTCCAGGTGCGAGGCGTTCCGGTCGTCCTCGAACTCGAGCGTCATCGGGCGCATCACCGGGATCCCCGCGCGGGCCGCCTCCGCCCCCGCCGCGTAGAGGTACGGCATCAGCGAGAGCTTGAGCTCGGTGAAGCGGCGGGTGATGTCGACGGCCTCGTCGCCGAACTCCCACGGCACGCGCACGGAGGTCGAGCCGTGCAGCCGGGAGTGCGAGGAGAGCAGGCCGAACGCCAGCCAGCGCTTGAAGACACCGGGGTCGGGCGTGCCCTCGAAGCCGCCGATGTCGTGGGCCCAGAAGCCGAAGCCGCCGAGCGCGAGCGACAGCCCGCCGCGGAGGGTCTCGGCCATCGACACGTAGGAGGAGGTGTTGTCGCCGCCCCAGTGCACCGGCAGGGCCTGCCCGCCGACGGTGGCGCTGCGGGCGAAGAGCGTCGCGCGCCCCTCCCCCAGCTCCTCGACGAGCACCTGGTGCACTGCGAGGTTGTAGAGCTGGGTGTACCAGTTGTGCATGGCCTCCGTATCGGTGCCGTCGGCCCAGACCACGCCCTCGGCCGGGATCCGCTCGCCGAAGTCGGTCTTGAAGGAGTCGACGCCCTGGCGCACGAGGACGCGCAGCTTCTCCTGGAACCAGCGCGTCGCCTCCGGGTTCGTGAAGTCGACCAGCGCCATGCCGGCGACCCAGAGGTCCCACTGCCAGACGTCGCCCGACGTGGTCTTCAGCAGGTAGCCCTTCTCGCGGCCCTCCGCGAAGAGCGGCGAGGCCTGGGCGATGTAGGGGTTGATCCAGACGCAGGTCTTGAGGCCCCGGTCGTGCAGGCGGGCGAGCATGCCCTCGGGGTCGGGGAAGGTGCGGGAGTCCCATTCGAGGTCGGTCCACTGGAACTCGCGCATCCAGAAGCAGTCGAAGTGGAACGCCGACAGCGGCAGCTCGCGCTCGGCGAAGCCGTCGATGAAGGAGTTGACGGTGTCCTCGTCGTAGCTCGTGGTGAAGCTCGTCGTCAGCCAGAGGCCGTAGCTCCACGCGGGCACGACGGAGGGGCGGCCGGCGAGCCCCGTGTAGCGGCGCAGCACGTCCTTCTTCGTCGGGCCCTGGATCACGAGGTACTCCAGCGCCTCGCCGCCGACCGAGAACTGCACGCGCTCGACCGACTCCGAGCCGATCTCGAACGAAACGAGGCCGGGGTCGTTGACGAGCACGCCGTAGCCGCGGTTGGAGAGGTAGAAGGGCACGTTCTTGTAGGCCTGCTCCGAGGAGGTGCCGCCGTCGGCGTTCCACACGTCGACGGTCTGGCCGTTCTTCACGAACGGGCCGAAGCGCTCGCCGAGACCGTAGACGAGCTCGCCGACGCCGAGGTCGAGCTGCTCGTGCACGTACGGGTCGCCGTCGGGACCGGTCAGGTAGCCCTGGGACTTGTGGCCGGAACCCGTGAGGCGGGTGCCGGTCGCGGTGTCCCAGAACTCCAGCGACCAGGGCGCGCCCTGCGCCACGCGGACCTCGAGGTCGCCCGTGCGGAGCACGCCGCCCGCCTCCGTGACGCTCGCCTCGCCGACCGAACCCTCGGTCAGGTCGAAGCCGGGGCGGGTCGCCGTGCCGCGCCAGTGCTCGATGCGCACCTTCGCGACGCCCTCGGCGGGCGAGGAGATCGTGACGGTGAGCGCGGGCCGGTTCAGCACGTCGCCCCGGCCCTGGATGACCTTGGTCGGCGCGATCACCTCCAGTGCGGAGCCGGTGGCGCGGATGTCGTACGCCTCCTGCGCGAAGAGGGCGGTGAATCCGGCCCTCGTCTGCCAGAACCCGTCGGTGAACTTCATGCGTGTGCCTCTCTGGTGGCGGTGGAGGTGGTCGTGCGGAGTGCGGGCACCGCGGAGCAGGGGCCGGTGGGGCCCCCGCTCGCGGTGGAGGTGCTACTTGACCGCGCCGGCGGTGATGCCGCGGGTCAGCGTGCGCTGGAAGATCAGGAAGAAGATCAGCGTCGGGAGCAGGCCCAGCAGGGCGCTCGCGCTGGTCGTCGTGACGTCCATGATCTTGTCGCCCTGGAGGCTCGAGATCGCGATCGGGACGGTCTGCGTCGCGTCGCTCACGAGGAACACCAGCGGGATGAGGAACTCGTTCCAGGTCCAGATGAAGAAGAAGATCATCAGCACCGAGAGGGTCGGCCGCGAGATCGGCACGATCACCCGGGTGAGGACCTGCCACTTCGACGCGCCGTCCAGCGCGGCGGCCTCGAGGATCTCCTTCGGGAACGTGCCGTAGACGCTCGAGAGCAGGTACGTGCCGAAGGCCGACTGGATGACCGTGAAGATGATGATCACGGACAGCTGGCTGTCGTAGATCCCGACCGCCTTGAACATGTAGTACAGCGGGTAGAGCAGGGCCTCCTGCGGCAGCATGTTCGCCAGCAGGAACAGCACGATGATCCAGCTGCGGCCCTTCACGCGGCCGATGCCGATCGCGTAGGCGTTCAGGACCGAGAGCGCGACCGCCAGGATCGCGACCGATCCCGAGATCAGGATCGAGTTGCCGAGCTTCTCCGGGAAGTTCACCCGCTCCCAGAAGGTCGACAGGCCGTCGAAGGAGAGACCGGTCGGGAACGCGAGCGGGCCACCGGCGGAGTACTCGGCCGGGGTCTTGAACGAGTTGAGCAGGATCAGCAGCACCGGGCTGATGATCACGAGGCCGATGACGACCGCGACCACGAGGATCGCCCAGTCGCCGATCGTGCGCTTGGTGGTGCCCTTGGCGGGCTTGGGCGCGCGGCGCGACGTGGTCAGGTCGCTGTCCGCGGTGCCCGCCTGGGTGAGGGGCAGGGTCTCGATGGCCGACATCAGCGGGCTCCTTCGCTGCGCTCGACGCGCTCCTGGGCGCGGATGAACAGCACGGCCAGGATCACGATGACGATCGTGAGCGCGGTCGCGATGGTGGCGCCGTAGCCCACCTGCTGCTTCTGGAAGAACTCGGTGTAGGAGTAGTAGCTCGGCACGATCGTCGAGTCGCCCGGACCGCCGCGGGTCAGCGCGTAGATCGGTCCGAAGACCTTCAGCGCGGCGATCGTGCAGGTGAGGGTGACCACGAAGATCTCGGGGCGGATGATCGACACGGTGATCCAGCGGAAGCGCTGGAACCAGTTCGCTCCGTCGAGCTCCGCGGCCTCGTAGAGCTCCGGATCCACGCGCTGCAGCGCCGCCATGAAGATGACGACCGGGTAGCCCAGCTGGACCCAGATCATCACGACCATGATCGAGAGCATCGCGGTGTCGGGCTTGCCGAGCCAGTCGTGCGAGAGCGAGCCGAGGCCCACCGCCTCGAGGATCGAGTTGAGCGCGCCGTTGTCGGGGCGGAGGATCCAGCCGATGACGATCGCCGCGATCACCGTGGGGAGGATCTGCGGGAGGTAGTAGGTGGCGCGGAGGAAGCTCGCCAGCTTGCCGCCGAACTTCTTGCCGACCAGATCGAACAGGATCGCGGCGAGCAGGAGGCCGAGGATCGTGGGCACGATCACCATGGCGATGATCATGTAGACGGAGTTGAGGAACGACGTCCAGAACTGGTCGTCGCCCATCAGTTCGACCCAGTTCTCGAGGCCGATGAAGATCGGCGGCTTGATGCCGCGCCACGAGGTGAAGCTGATGTAGACGTTCCAGACGAGCGGGATCAGCACGATGAACGCGAAGAGCACGAAGCCCGGGATCAGGTATCGCCAGTAGCCGCTCGAGCGCTTCTCGCGCGGGGGCTTCGCGGCCGGAGGCGGTGGCGCGCTCTCCGCCCGACGCGGTGCGGTCGTCGTCATGGGTACTCCTAGAGGGGTGTGCGGTGCTCGGAGGAAGAAGTGGGGGCGGGGACGGGCGTGTCGAGACCCGCCGCTCCTGGCGGTGGGGGATCTCGATACGCCCGCTGCGCGGGCTACTCGATCAGCAGAAGGACCCCTTGCTGGTCGAGTAGCCCCGGAGGGGCGTATCAAGACCGGCGGCTCCCGGAGGACGGGATCTCGATACGCCCGCCGCGCGGGCTACTCGATCAGCAGAGGGCGGGAGGACGTGCTGCCAGCCGCTGCTCGCTGGTCGAGTAGCCCCGGAGGGGCGTATCGAGACCCGCCCGACCGGGAGGGAAGGAGCAGCGGGGTGACCTCAGCGGAGCTTCATGCGACCCCATTGAGGGGTCGCCGTCGCGTCAGCGAGGCTTCCGCAGTGATGCACGCCTTCGGCGTGCGGCTGCCGCCTTGGACGACATCAAGTGACGCTGCGCGTCACTTGATGTCGTCGACGCCGTCGTCGTACTTCTCCTGGAGCTGCGAGAGCATCTCGTCCGTCGACGTCGACTTGTTCAGCAGCTCCTGCGTCGCCGCCACGAGGTCGTCGTAGAAGGTCGCGGTGGGCCAGTCGGGGTAGAAGGAGAGCTGGTCGCCGTCGACGACCGTCTTCCACTGCGACAGCAGCTCCTTGCTCTTCTCGTCCGTGATCGCCGACTCGTCGACGACCAGCGGGATGCCTCCGTTGTTGCCGATCAGGTTCTGGATCTCGGGACGCATGGTGATGTCGATCCACTTGTAGGCGAGGTCCTTGTTCTTCGCCGTCTCGGGGATGACCCAGTGGTTGCCGGCGGAGCCCATCGTGAACTCGGCGCCCGGGAAGAGGAAGGTGTTCCACTCGAAGCCGGTGATCTCGGTCTTGAAGCGGCCGAACCACCACGAGCCCGAGAAGAAGATCGGGTACTCGCCCGAGATGAAGGCGGTGCCCGCGTCCTCGGCCTTGAGCCCGGAGGCGTCCGGCGAGATGTAGCCCTTGTCGACGTACTCCTGGAGCTGGCCGGCGGCGTAGGTCCACGCGGCGTCCGAGAAGTCGACCTCGCCCGTGTAGGTCTGGTAGTCGGTGATCCACTGGCGGTCGGCCTTCAGCAGCGCGAGCTGGTAGAAGAGCTGCTGCAGCGGGTACTCGGCCCCGGCCTCGGCGAGGGGGGTGATGCCCTTGGCCACGAAGGCGTCGAGCACCGCGATGAACTCGTCGTAGGTCGTCGGCACCTCGAGGCCGTTCGCCGCGAAGACGTCCTCGTTGTAGTAGACGAAGGTGAACTCGCCGTAGTTCGGGATGCCGTACCAGGAGCCGGAGCCCATGATGCCGTCCTCGTCGTACTTGGCGGTCGTCTGGAGGGCGCCCGGGACGAGCTTGTCCCAGCCGTAGAACTCCACGGCCTCGTCGAGGTTCGTGAGCAGGCCCTGGCTCGAGAGCAGACCACTGGTCGCGTTGCCCTTGTTGTACTCGACGACGTCGGGGGCCGAGTTGGAGTTGAAGATCTGGCTGGCGCCGGTGCGCAGCTGCTCGAACGCCTTGAACTCGTAGGCGATCTCGGCTCCGGTCTCCTTCGTGAAGATGTCGCGGGCGGCGAGCCAGGCGATGCCGCGGTCGCTGTCGGGGGTCTCGAAGTCCCACATGGTGAGGGTGCGGCCGGCGCCGTCGACCTCGGTGGCGAGGGCGTCGGATCCGGCGTCGGATCCTCCTCCGGAGCAGGCGGCGAGCGCGAAGATCGCGCCGATGCCGACGCCTCCGGCGATCAGGCCGCGTCGGCTGAGCGAGCCGACCGCGGCGGCGGTGGGGCGGTGGAAGGCGGTGCGGGGACGAGGCGACATAGCGGGTGTTCTCCTTCGGACGGTGCCGCTGGGCTGTGACTGCGTGGGTGGTGGTGGAGCGCTCTCCGAGCAGCCGTCCATCGAAGCGTTTCGACGATCGACGGACGAGGAGTCGGAGAAGAGGTGGAGGTGGGAGGGGCGTCAGGAGGCGATCGGCGCACGGGCGCGGATCGCCGCGAGCGCCACGGAGCCGCGATCGACGTAGTGGGGCGGGAGGAGATCGACTCCGACGGTGCGTCCGGACTCGATCTGCTGGAGGGTGCGACCGACGGCCGCACGGCACATCGCGTCGAACGGCAGGGGGAACGAGCTGACCGGGACCGGCAGCGCCGCCCCGTCGTAGCTCGCGCAGGCGGCGAGGACCGAGAGGTCCCCGGGGACGGAGAGGCCGCGCTCGAGCACGCGCTCGACGGCGGCCTCGGCGACCGGCTCGTTGCAGTGCAGGACGAGCGCGGTCGGGGCGAGGACGGATCCGAGGATCGCGTCGACGGCGGACGCGGCGCTGGCCCGGCCGAGGTGGGGCCGCTCGACGACGACCTCGAGGCCGAGCGCCTCGCACTCCGCCTGGAACGCGTCGTCGAAGCGGCGCACGAAGCCGGCGTTGCGGTCGGTGTACGACTGCGGGTGCTCGATGAGCCCGAGCGAACGGTGGCCCTGCTCGGCGAGCGTGCGGACGCTGCGCCGCGCCGCCTCCGCGAAGTCGAGGTCGACGCAGGCCAGCTCGTGCGCGTCGGAGGGCACGCCGATGAAGGTCGCGGGCACCCCCGCGTCGCGGATGAGCGCGGCGCGGTCGTCGTCGTCGTCGACGCCCATGAGCACGATGCCGTCGACGAGGGAGGAGGAGGAGACGCGGCCGATGCCGCTGGACGCCTCGTCGGTCACGAGCAGCAGCACGTCGTAGTCCGACTCGCGGGCCCGCTCGAGCACTTCGGTCACGAAGCGCATGTGGGTGGGCAGGTGCAGCTCGCCGCGCATCGGCGCCGAGAGGGCCAGGATGTGCGTGCGGGCCCCGGCCAGCATCCGGGCTCCGGCGTGCGGCCGGTAGCCGAGCTCGCGCACGGCCTCGTCGACCCGCTGCCGGGTCGTCGCGGCGATGGAGCGCTTGCCCGACAGGGCGTAGGACACCGTGCTGATCGAGACCCCGGCAGCGCGGGCGACGTCGTGGATGGTCGCCATCGTTCCTCCTGCCGGACCTCGTCGTCGGACCCCGGTCGCGCTCGAAACGCTTCGACGGGGCGTGCTGCTGAGCACTGTACGCAGAGTCGAAGCGCTTCCGCAACAGGTTTGTCGCGACCCGCGACATATCCGGCGGGCGTCGGCGCACAGGCTCTCGATCCGCATTGCGCGCAGCCGCCGCCCCCGATATGTTGGCCACAACAACAATTCGGCGACGTCGCCGGAAAGGATCGAATCCATGTCCCTGACCCCCACCCGCGCCGACAAGTTCTCGTTCGGCCTCTGGACCATCGGCTACAACGGCACGGACCCCTTCGGCGGCCCGACCCGCGAGCCCCTCGATGTGGTGCACGCCGTCGAGAAGCTGGACGAGCTGGGCGCCTACGGCCTCACCTTCCACGACGACGACCTCTTCGCGTTCGGCTCGACCGACGCCGAGCGCCAGACCCAGATCGACCGCCTCAAGGGCGCGCTCGAGTCGACCGGCCTCGTCGTGCCGATGGTCACCACCAACCTCTTCAGCGCCCCGGTCTTCAAGGACGGCGGATTCACCTCCAACGACCGCGACGTCCGCCGCTTCGCGCTGCGCAAGGTCCTCCGCAACATCGACCTCGCCGCCGAGCTGGGCGCCCAGACCTTCGTCATGTGGGGCGGCCGCGAGGGTGCCGAGTACGACTCGGCCAAGGACATCCGCGCCGCTCTCGAGCGCTACCGCGAGGCCGTCAACCTGCTCGGCGACTACGTCACCGACAAGGGCTACGACATCCGCTTCGCCATCGAGCCCAAGCCCAACGAGCCCCGCGGCGACATCCTCCTGCCGACCCTCGGACACGCGATCGCGTTCATCGACTCGCTCGAGCGCCCCGAGCTCGTCGGCGTCAACCCCGAGGTCGGCCACGAGCAGATGGCGGGCCTGAACTTCACCGCCGGCATCGCCCAGGCGCTGTACCACGGCAAGCTCTTCCACATCGACCTCAACGGCCAGCGCGGCATCAAGTACGACCAGGACCTCGTCTTCGGTCACGGCGACCTGCACAACGCGTTCTCGCTCGTCGACCTCCTCGAGAACGGCGGCCCCGGCGGAGTCCCCTCCTACGACGGCCCGCGCCACTTCGACTACAAGCCCTCGCGCACCGAGGACGAGACCGGAGTCTGGGACTCGGCCGCTGCGAACATGCGCACCTACCTGCTGCTGAAGGAGCGCGCCGCGGCCTTCCGCGCCGACCCCGAGGTGCAGGAGGCTCTCGCCGCCGCCAAGGTCGCCGAGCTGCAGACCCCGACGCTGAACGAGGGCGAGTCGTACGACGACCTGCTCGCCGACACCGCGTCGTACGAGTCGTTCGACGCCGACGCCTACCTCGGCGGCAAGGGCTTCGGCTTCGTGCGCCTGCAGCAGCTCGCGACCGAGCACCTGCTCGGCGCCCGCTGACCCGCCCGGCACTCCCCTGACGGACGAGACCCCCTGCCCTCCGGCACGGGGTCTCGTCCGTTCCCTCGTACCCCCACGAAGACACGTCCCGCTGCTGCGGGAGGAACGGACACGGCGATGACGCTGGTCGCAGGAGTCGACTCGTCGACCCAGAGCTGCAAGGTGGTCGTGCGCGACCTCGAGAGCGGAGCGGTCGTCCGCACCGGTCGCGCGAGCCACCCCGACGGCACCGAGGTGCACCCCTCGGCCTGGTGGGACGCCCTGACCGCGGCGATCGCGGACGCCGGGGGACTCGCCGACGTCGCCGCGATCTCGATCGGCGGTCAGCAGCACGGCATGGTCGTGCTCGACGCCGACGGCGAGGTGATCCGTCCCGCACTGCTCTGGAACGACACCCGCAGCGCCGGTGCCGCCGAGGCGCTGGTCGCCGAGCTCGGCGCCGAGGAGTGGGCGCGCCGCACGGGCACCGTCCCCGTCGCCTCCTTCACCGCCACGAAGCTCCGCTGGCTCCGCGACGCCGAGCCCGAGAACGCGGCGCGCGTCGCGGCGGTGGCCCTCCCCCACGACTGGCTGACCTGGCGCCTGCTCGGCTACGGCCCCGGATCGCCCCGCGGCGTCGACCTCGACGCCCTGACCACCGACCGCTCCGACGCCTCCGGCACCTCCTACTGGGGCGCCGACGGCTACGACCTCGAGCTGCTCGAGCACGCGCTCGGCCACCGTCCGCGGCTCCCCCGGGTGCTCGGGCCGTCGGAGGAGGCGGGTCGGACCGCGGAGGGCCTCGTGGTCGGCCCCGGCGCCGGTGACAACGCGGGCGCCGCTCTCGGGCTCGGCGCGGGACCGGGAGACGTGGTCGTCAGCATCGGCACGAGCGGCACCGTCTTCGCGGTGACCGAGGACCCGGTGCGCGACCCCTCCGGCACCGTCGCCGGCTTCGCCGACGCGAGCGGACGCTTCCTCCCGCTCGTCGCGACGCTCAACGCCGCTCGCGTGCTGTCCTCGACCGCCGCCCTGCTCGGCGCCGGCTTCGACGAGTTCGCCGAGCTCGCGCTGCAGGCCGAGCCGGGTGCCGACGGACTCGTGCTCGTGCCGTACTTCGAGGGCGAGCGCACCCCGAACCTGCCCGAGGCGACCGCGAGCCTGCACGGCATGACCATCGCCTCGACCACGCGGCCGAACCTCGCCCGCGCGGCGATCGAGGGCATGCTCTGCGGACTCGCCGACGGCCTCGACGCGGTGCGCGGACTCGGAGTGGTCGCGCACCGCATCCTGCTCATCGGCGGAGCGGCGCAGAACCGCGCCGTGCAGCTGGCCGCCTCGCAGGTGTTCGACGTTCCCGTCGTGGTGCCGACGCCGGGCGAGTACGTGGCCGACGGCGCCGCGGTGCAGGCCGCGTGGGCGCTGACGGGCTCGCGCCCGACGTGGGCGGTCACCTCGGTGGCCGAGCCCGCGGCCGACCACCGCCCGGCCATCCGCGCGCAGTACGCGGCGGCCCGCGCCTGACGCTCCTGGTGGGGCGGGGTCTCGATACGCGCTGCGCGCTACTCGACCAGCAGGCTGCCTGCTGATCGAGTAGCCGTCGCAGACGGCGTCTCGAGATCCCCCGCTCCGGAAGAGGCGGGTCTCGATACGCGCTCCGCGCTACTCGACCAGCATGGGCTCGAGCAGGCCGCTCAACGGCCGTCTCGACATCCCCGCGTCAGCTCGTCATCGAGTCGACGTACTCGCGGTTCTCGTCCATCCAGGCTGCGAGCGCCGCGTCGCGGTCGTCCGACGCGGAGTTGAACAGCGCGTTCTCGAGCGAGTAGAGCGTCTCGGAGTCCATCCGGAAGTCGCGCATCCAGCTGCTCAGCGTCGGGAAGTCGGCCTCGAACGAGCTCGAGCCGAACGAGTGGATGTCCTCCGCCTCGCCGAGCAGCCCCTTCGGGTCCTCGAGGTCCTTCACCGGGAACGCGTCGTACGCCCAGTGCGGGCGCCAGAGCGTCACGGCGATGTCCTCGCCGTTCGCCGTCGCGGTCTCGAGCTCCTGCAGCATCGCCGGTGTCGACGACGTCAGGTACTCCATCCCCTCGAGGCCGTACCCCGGGATGACCTCCTCGGTGGTGACGGTGTTCAGTCCCGACCCGGGCTCGATGCCGACGAGCCGGTTCCCGACGACGTCCGGATTCGCGGCGAGCTCCTCGAGCGTGTCGATCGGAGCGTCCTCGTTGACCGCGATGGTGAGCTTCGCCTCGTCGTTCCAGGCGCCCAGGTCGACGAGGTCGTCGCCGTAGCGCTCGAGGTAGCTGCCGTGGGTCGTCGGCAGCCAGGTGTCCAGCGCCAGGTCGAAGCTCCCGGCGGCGAGCCCCGCGAACCCCGGGGCCACGTCGATGTCCGAGAGCTCGACGTCGTAGCCCTGCTCCTCGAGCACCGCACCCCAGAGCGCCGACACGGCGATGCCCTCGTCCCAGCCCTGGAAGACGGCCAGGCTCACGTCGGTGCGGTCGCCGTTGTCGACGGAGGCAGTGCTCGCCGGGCCCGCCACGGCCGAGGCCCCGAGGGACGCGACGACCCCGACCGACACCGCGGCGACGGCGGAGCGGGTGAGCAGCACGGCGCGGCGGTTTGCGGCCCGAGCGGCTCGCGCGGGCGAGGGCGTGCCGAGCGATCCCGTCATGCGGTCGAGGACGATCGCCAGGATCACCACCGAGATGCCCGCCTCGAACCCCAGCGCCACGTCGATCCGGTTGAGGCTGGCGACGACGTCGCCGCCCAGGCCGCCCGCGCCGACGATGCCCGCGATGACGACCATCGAGAGCGCGAGCATGATCACCTGGTTGAGCCCGGCGAGGATCGAGGGCAGTGCCAGGGGCAGCTGGATCTGGCGCAGGATCCGCCACTTGGACGAGCCGAACGCCTCGCCCGCCTCGACGAGCTCGGGGTCGACGCCCCGGATGCCCAGCTCGGTCAGGCGCACTCCCGGCGCCATCGCGAAGACGATGGTCGCGACGATGCCCGGCACGACTCCGACGCGGAAGAAGATCAGCGCCGGAATCAGGTACACGAACGCCGGCATCGTCTGCATCAGATCGAGGACCGGGCGGATGATCGTCGACGCCGTCCGGTTGCGCGCGGCGAGCACGCCCAGCGGCACGCTCAGGGCGATGGCGATCACGGAGGCGACGAGCACCAGCGCGAGCGAGTCCATCGCGTTCTCCCACTGGTCCACGCTCACGATGACCAGCAGCCCGACCGCGGTGCCGATCGCGAGGCCCCGGCCGCGCGCGGCGTAGGCGAGCACCGCGAGGAACGCGATGATCACCCAGAACGGCGGAGTGGCGAGCACGACGTCCACGCCGTCGTAGAGCGCGCCGAAGACGGTCCTGATCAGGTCGAAGACGGGCTGGAAGGTGCTCGTCAGGGCGTCGACGCCGCTCTCGACGGCGTCGCCCAGAGGCAGGCGGATCATCGGACGCCTCCCTCGCTCGCGAGGACGGAGTCGTCGACGGGTCCGCCTGTCGCCCGCAGCGTCGCCGTGACGAGCTCGGTCGGGATCGTCGCGGGCGGCTCGATCACCGGCTGCTCGCCGGTGCGCGAGTCGACGTCGCCCAGCGCGGCGAGGAGCGTGACCCGCGGGATCGCGCCGAGCAGGCGTCCGCTCCCGTCGACCACCGCGACGGGCAGCTCCGACTCGACCGCGGGCTCGATGATCCCGCTCAGCGGGGTGTCCGGCGAGACGGCTACCACGTCCGAGGTGACGACGGCCGCGAGGTCGACGTCGCTGCGGCGCACCTGCTCCATCACGTCCCGGTCGCGCACCGTGCCCAGGAGGCGGCGGCCGGCTCCGACGACGAAGGCCGCCGAGGTCTGCAGGTCCCGCATGCCGCGCAGCGCCGCACGCGGTCCGGCGGCGAGGGTGACGACGGAGCGGGGCGGCTCCATCACGGCGGCCGCGGTCAGCACGCGGGCACGGTCGACGTCCTGCACGAACTGCGCGACGTAGTCGGTCGCCGGGTCGGTGAGGATCTCCTCCGGGGTGCCGATCTGCACGATGCGGCCGTCGCGCATGACCGCGATGCGGTCGCCGAGGAGCATCGCCTCGTTGAGGTCGTGCGTGATGAAGACGATCGTCTTCCCGAGCTCGTGCTGCAGCTCGATCAGCTGCTCCTGCATCTCGCGGCGGATGAGCGGGTCGAGCGCCGAGAACGCCTCGTCCATCAGGACGATGCCGGTGTCGGCGGCCAGGGCGCGGGCGAGTCCGACGCGCTGGCGCATGCCTCCGGAGAGCTCGCCGGGTGTCTTCTCCTCCCAGCCCGCGAGGCCGGCGCGCTCGACGGCCCGCAGCGCGCGCTCGCGTCGCTCGACCGCCGGGACACCCTGGATCTCGAGCGGGTAGGCGACGTTCTCGAGCACCGTGCGGTGCGGGAGCAGCGCGAAGTGCTGGAACACCATCGAGACGGAGGCGCGGCGGACGCGCCGCAGCTCGGCGTCGGACACGCCGGTGATGCTCGTCCCGTCGATCAGCACCTCGCCCGCCGACGGCTCCTGGAGCCCGTTCAGCATGCGGATGAGCGTGGACTTGCCCGAGCCCGAGAGGCCCATCACGACGAAGATCTCGCCGCGGCGCACCGAGAACGAGGCGTCGATCACGGCCGCGGTCCCCGAGGAGGCGAGGTCGCCGCGATCGGCACCCGCCCGCAGCCGCTCGACCACCTCCCCGGGACGCCTGCCGAAGACCTTGAAGAGGCCTCTCGCTTCGAGGGCGGGAACGGCGAGGTCCTCCAGGACCCCTCCGCCCGCGGGCTCGCTGATGTCGTTCTGGTTCTGCTGCACGTACGCTCCGTCGGAGCGCAGGACGGATCCCGCGCACTCTCATCTCGTGGTGCCGGGTCGGGGCGCGTGGGACCGCCCGACGCGAGCCTCCGCGTGCTGCCCGCCGCGAGGAGCGGCCGGGGGACGGAGGTGATCGGGGCGAGTCCGAGGCGGCCTCGGGGCCGCCTCCGCTCCCGCTGACCGTACGCTCGCGGCTCGCCGTCACGGGGGACGGGGCACGGGCGCGGACCGGTTCATCGGGGTCTCGAGGACCGCCGTCCACGGTAGCCGCGGACCCCCGATCGGGCAAATGTCCGACGATTGAGGGAGGGGCTGCTACAGCTGCCACCATCGGTGCCGAGTCTCGGAAAGCCCCGATCAGAGGGCGTTTCTCGCCGTTGCAAGATCGTTACCCGGGGCCGGTGGAAAACCGACCGCTACTCCGGATCAGGCCGCCGTGTCCCCCGCCGGACCGGACGGAGCAGCCGCCCCGACGCCGCTCACGGGCTCGCCCTGCCACGACTCGAGCACCCAGTCCGAGCCGCCTCCCTCGAGCACCACGACGCCCGTGTTGTCGAGCAGGTGATCGGCGATGAACCGGGCGTCGAGGTCCTTCGCGCGCAGTCCGGCCCAGCCGCGGATCGCGGCGCCGTGACTGACCAGCGCGACCGTTCGAAGACCCGACGCCTCGGCCTCGGCGACCACGGAGTCGTACCGCGCCGCGAACTCCTCCCCCGTCTCGCCGCCCGCCAGCTGCAGCCCCGTCTCGCCGCCCGCCCAGCGGAACACGGTGTCCATGTACTCGGTCACCGCCGCCTCGTCGCCGCGCATCTCGAGACCGGCCGCCGCGATCTCGCGGATCCCGTCGCGCTCGATCGGCTCGAGCCCGAGAGCGGCCGCGAGCGGTGCCGCCGTCTCGTGCGTGCGGCGCATCGTCGAGACGTAGATCGCGCCGATCCCCTCGCTCGCGAGCGTCTCGGGGAGCAGCTCCGCCTGCGTGCGCCCGAGCTCGGTGAGCCCGGGCCCGGGGATGCGGGTGTCGAGGAGCCCGGCGACGTTCGAGGGCGTCTGGCCGTGGCGGATGAGGAGCAGGCGCATGGATCCACGCTACCCGCCGAGCGCTGAAGGAACCCCGGACCGTCGAGGGAGCCCGCCGCAGCCGGCGGTCCGGACGGTTCGGGGTCCCCTCGGCGGGTGGCCGCGGCCCGCACGCACCCCCTGTGCCAGAATGACCGGGACCGAAGGGACGCGCCCGTGCCGGCACGATCAGGACGCAGCTCCGGAGTGACCCTCCACGACGTCGCGCGCGAGGCCGGCGTCTCGCTCGCCACCGCCTCCCGGTCGCTCAACGGCAGCCAGCGCAAGGTCGCCGAGGAGTACCGCGTCCGCGTCCTCGCGGCGGCGCAGCGGCTCGGCTACTCCCCCAACCTCTCGGCCCAGGCCGTCGCGAAGGGCTCGACCAGCACGGTCGCCCTCATCGTCAGCGACATCGCCGACCCGTACTTCTCGACCATCGCCTCGGGGGTCGCCGGCGCGGCGGAGGCGCTCGGGCTCGTCGTCACGATGGCCGTCACCGGCCGCGACCCGGCCCGCGAGCTCGCCGTCGTGCGCGCACTGCGGGGCGCGAGGCCCCGGGTCATGATCCTGGCCGGCAGCCGCTTCGCCGGCGAGGACGAGCGCGAGGCCCTGGTCGCCGAGCTGCGCTCCTTCGAGGACGCGGGCGGTCGCGTCGTGCTGATCAGCCAGGGCGGACTGCCCTTCCCCACCGTCGTGCTCGACAACCGCGCGGGCGCCCGAGCCCTGGCCGAGGCCCTCGTCGAGCAGGGCTACCGGCGCTTCGGAGTGGTCGCGGGCAGTCCCGCGATCCTCACCTCCCACGACCGCGTCCAGGGTTTCCGCGAGGGCCTCGAGGCCCACGGCCTCCCGCTCGCCGACGAGCTCGTCGTCGAGGCGCCGTTCTCGCGCGACGGCGGCTTCGACGGCGCGCGGGCGCTCCTCGCCGCGCACCGCGACGAGATCGACCTCGTCTTCGCGGTCAGCGACGTGATGGCGATGGGGGTCTCGTCCGCCCTGCGCGAAGCGGGCCTGGAGCCCGGAGTCGACGTCGGGGTCGCCGGATTCGACGACATCCCCACGGTGCGCGACGTGCATCCCGCGCTGACCACCGTGGCCGTCCCGCTGCGCGAGCTCGGCGAGCGCTCGCTGGCCGTCGCGCTGGGCGACGACGACGCTCCCGCCGACCCCGTGGCGACCTCCGTGGTCCTGCGGGCGAGCACTCCGGGGCCCCGAGCGACGTAAGGTGTGCTCACACGCGCCCGCGGACGGGCGGGTCCCGCGCTGACGCGGGCTCGGACGGTCCCTGCGAGAGGGCGCCGCCCGATCACAGAGAGCCACGGTGCCCCGATGCCGGAAGACAAGCCCGCGCCCCGGGCTCCCAGCATCTACGACGTCGCGCGCGCCGCCGGGGTGTCGCACCAGACCGTCTCGCGCGTCCTGAACGACCACCCGAGCCTGCGCGCCGAGACGAAGCGGCGCGTCCTCGAGGTGATGGCCGAGCTCGACTACCGCCCCAACCTCGCCGCCCGGGCACTGGTCACCAGCCGCACCAGGACCATCGGGGTGCTCTCCTCGCAGAGCCTGCAGTACGGGCCCGCCTCCAGCATCCAGGCGATCGAGGTGGCCGCCCGCGATGCCGGCTACCTCGTCGTCACGGCCAACGTCGACGGCACCGACGGCGAATCGATCCAGGCCGGGATCCGCCACCTGCTGAACCAGGCCGTCGAGGGTCTCGTGGTCATCGCGCCGCAGATCCGGGTCTTCGACATCCTGTCCGGAGCCGCGCTGCGCATCCCGCACGTGACCCTGCAGACCTCGGACGACTCGCGCGACGACGCGCTCTACGTCGACCAGATGGCCGGGGCCCGCCTGGCGACCGCCCACCTGATCGACCTCGGCCACACCGAGATCGTGCACCTCGCCGGCCCCCAGGACTGGATCGAGGCGGAGGCGCGCATGCGCGGGTTCCTCGCCGAGCTCGACGACCGGAACGTGGCGATGAGGCCGCCGCTGCTGGGCGACTGGAGCGCCGAGCGCGGCCACCGCGTCGGACTCGAGCTCTCGCGCTTCCTCGACTTCACGGCCGTCTTCGCGGCGAACGACCAGATGGCGCTGGGACTGCTGAGCGCGTTCCACGAGCGCGGCATCCGCGTGCCGGAGGACGTCAGCGTCATCGGCTACGACGACATCCCCGAGGCCGCGTTCTATTGGCCGCCGCTGACCAGCGTGCGCCAGGACTTCGCGGAGCTGGGCCGCCGCTGCATGGCGACGCTGCTGAGCCTGATCGAGGGAGAGCGGCCGGAGTGGGCAGCTCCGATCGCCCCGCAGCTGGTCGTCCGCGGGTCGACCTCGGCGCCCCGCACCCTGCGTCGAGTGACCGTCGCGGAGCGTCCGTCCGGGCGCGCCGTTACCGAGTCGCAACAAACCCGGTTACACGAAAGCGATCCGCGGGTCTAGCATCACTCCATGTGATCGCTCACATGAGCGCTCACATCCCGCCCCGCACCCGGGAGCGGCCACTCCCACTGCATTCAATGACGAAGGAATCACAGTGACCACTATGAAGCGCTCCCTCCTCGCCGGCCTCGCCGGCGGAGCGATGATCCTCTCCCTCGCGGCCTGCTCCAGCGGCGGCGACTCGGGCAGCGGCGAAGGCGGCGGCGAAGGCGGACTGGTCGGCGTCGCGATGCCGACGAAGTCCTCCGAGCGCTGGATCGCCGACGGCGACAACGTCAAGTCGCAGCTCGAGGAGGCCGGCTACGAGGTCGACCTGCAGTACGCAGAGGACGACATCCCCACTCAGGTCTCGCAGCTCGAGAACATGATCACCAAGGGCGCCAAGGCCCTGATCGTCGCCTCGATCGACGGCACCACCCTCACGAGCGTGCTCGAGGAGGCGGCCGCGAACGACATCCCGGTCATCGCCTATGACCGCCTCATCCGCGACTCGGAGAACGTCGACTACTACGCGACCTTCGACAACTTCAAGGTCGGCGTGCAGCAGGCCACCTCGCTCCTCGCGGGCCTGGGCCTCACCGACCTGACCGGAGCCCCCGTGGCCGACGCGCCCGCCGGCCCCTTCAACATCGAGCTGTTCGCCGGAAGCCCCGACGACAACAACGCCACGTTCTTCTTCAACGGCGCGATGGAGACCCTCAAGCCCTTCCTCGACGACGGAACCCTCGTCGTCGCGAGCGACGAGACCGAGTTCAACACCGTCGCCACGCTGCGCTGGGACCCCGAGGTCGCCCAGAGCCGCATGGAGGACATCCTGACCAAGACGTACTCCGACGGATCCAAGGTCCAGGGCGTCCTCTCGCCCTACGACGGCCTGAGCCGCGGCATCATCTCGGCCCTCACCGACGCCGGCTACACCGTGGGCACCGACTTCCCGGTCATCACCGGCCAGGACGCCGAGCTCGACTCCGTCAAGGCGATCATCTCGGGCGAGCAGTACGCCACGATCTACAAGGACACCCGCGAGCTCGCCAAGGAGGCCGTGCTCATGGCGCAGGCCGTCCTCGAGGGCTCCGAGCCCGAGGTCAACGACACCGAGACCTACGACAACGGCGAGAAGATCGTCCCGTCGTACCTGCTCGAGCCGGTCATCGTGACCAAGGACGACATCGAGTCGGTCCTGGTCGACGGCGGCTACTACACCGACGCCGAAATCAACGGCTAGATCGCGAACCTCGGTGGGGTGATCTGCGGCGTTGTCGTCGGTTGCGATACCTCCGGTATCGCGCCCTCCTCCGCCTTGCAGCTCACCCCACCGAGAACCGCGACAGCCCTCCGGAGGAGGAGCTCACCGGACGCCCTCCAGAAGGAGGAGCGGCCGCGGGACGCCCTCCAGAAGGAGGAGCTGACGCGTCACTCCTCTTATAAGAGGGGTGGAAGCGAGCCGGGCCTCCTCCGAGGGGCCGTGACCTGATCGGCGCCCGAGGGCGCGGGTCGGTACTGAGAGATCCGAGCCGGGTCCCCGAGCGGGGGCTCGGCTCCCTGAAGGAGTGAGGCGTAGTGAGCACCAACATTCTCGAGATGCGCGGGATCACCAAGACGTTCCCGGGCGTCAAAGCGCTGCAGGACGTGACCCTGAACGCCGCGCGCGGCGAGGTGCACGCGATCTGCGGCGAGAACGGCGCCGGCAAGTCGACGCTGATGAAGGTCCTGTCCGGGGTCTACCCGCACGGGACGTACGAGGGCGACATCGTCTTCGAGGGCGACGTGATGCAGTTCGGCAGCATCCGCGACTCGGAGGCCAAGGGCATCGTCATCATCCACCAGGAGCTGGCCCTCAGCCCCTACCTCTCGATCGCCGAGAACATCTTCCTCGGCAACGAGGTCCGCGGCTTCGCGGGGCTGATCGACTGGAACAAGACCAACCAGGAGGCGGCCGCGCTGCTCGCCCGGGTGGGTCTGAAGGAGAACCCGACGACGAAGATCCAGGAGATCGGAGTCGGCAAGCAGCAGCTCGTCGAGATCGCCAAGGCGCTCTCCAAGCGGGTCAAGCTGCTCATCCTCGACGAGCCCACCGCGGCGCTGAACGACGAGGACTCGGACCACCTGCTCGACCTGATCCTGCACCTCAAGGAGCAGGGCATCACGTCGCTGATCATCAGCCACAAGCTGAACGAGATCAAGAAGATCGCGGACACCGTCACGGTCATCCGCGACGGCAAGACGATCGAGACGATCGCGCACGACGACGTGACCGAGGACCGGATCATCAAGGACATGGTCGGCCGCGACCTCGACCACCGGTACCCGGACCACACCCCGCACATCGGCGAGGAGATCCTCCGCGTCGTGGACTGGACGGCTCACCACCCGCAGGACCCGACGCGCGTCATGGTCGACAAGGTGAACCTCACGGTGCACCGCGGCGAGATCGTCGGCATCGCCGGCCTCATGGGCGCCGGGCGCACCGAGTTCGCGATGAGCCTCTTCGGCCGCTCCTACGGCAGCCGCATCTCGGGGCAGGTCTTCAAGGCCGGCAAGGAGATCAGGATGCGCAACGTGTCGGAGGCGATCGCCCACGGCCTCGCCTACGCCACCGAGGACCGCAAGCACTACGGCCTCAACCTCATCGACGACATCAAGCGGAACATCTCGCTGGCCTCGCTCGAGAAGGTGTCGAAGGGCGGACTCGTCGACGACAACCGCGAGTTCGAGGTCGCCAACGAGTACCGCGGCAGCATGAACATCAAGTCGCCGACCGTCCTCGCCAAGACCGGCAAGCTCTCGGGCGGCAACCAGCAGAAGGTCGTCCTGTCGAAGTGGATCTACTCCGACCCCGACGTCCTGATCCTCGACGAGCCCACCCGCGGCATCGACGTGGGAGCGAAGTACGAGATCTACACCATCATCAACAAGCTCGCGGCCGCGGGTAAGGGGATCATCGTCATCTCCTCCGAGCTCCCCGAGCTCCTCGGCATCTGCGACCGCGTGTACGCGCTGTCGGAAGGCCGCATCACGGGCGAGCTGCCCATCGCCGAGGCGACCCCCGAGGCGGTCCTCACCCTCATGACCCAGGAGAAGCAACGATGACCGATCTGCAGAACACCCCGCCCACGGCGGCGGGTGCGCAGGTGAACCCCACCGAGAACGCGTTCACGAAGCGCCTCAGCCACGTGCTGGGCGACCTCGGCAAGAACGGCATCTTCATCGCCCTCATCGTGGTGGTGCTGCTGTTCCAGATCATGACCAACGGGATCCTCCTGCGCCCGCAGAACATCTCGAACCTGATCGTCCAGAACGGCTACATCCTGATCCTCGCCATCGGCATGGTGATGGTCATCGTGGCCGGCCACATCGACCTCTCGGTCGGCTCGGTCGCCGCGTTCGTCGGAGCCGTCTCCGGCGTCTTCGCCGTGACCATGGGCCTCCCGTGGTGGCTCTCGATCGTGCTGTCGCTGGCGATCGGCGCCCTGGTCGGAGCCTGGCAGGGCTTCTGGATCGCGTACGTGGGGATACCCGCGTTCATCGTGACCTTGGCGGGCATGCTGATCTTCCGCGGTCTCGCGCTCGTCGTCCTCGGCAACGCGAACATCGGCTCGTTCCCGATCGAGTACCGCGCGCTGGGCAACGGCTTCCTCACCGACCTGTTCGGCGAGACCGCGCTCGACCCGCTGTCGCTCGGAGTCGGCGCGCTGGCCATCATCGCCTTCGCCGTCCAGTCGTTGCGCACCCGCCGCGGCCGCCAGAAGTACAACCAGAGCGTCGAGCCGGGCGCCTGGTTCGTCACCAAGCTCGTCCTCGTCGCGCTCGTCATCGGAGCCTTCGCCTTCGCGCTCTCCACCTTCAAGGGCATCCCGGTGACCCTGATCGTGCTGGCCGTGCTGGTGCTGGTCTACGGCGTCGTGATGAACCGCTCGGTCTTCGGCCGCCACGTCTACGCCATCGGCGGCAACCTGCACGCCGCGGAGCTCTCGGGCATCAAGACGCGCAACGTCACCTTCTGGCTGTTCGTCAACATGGGCGTCCTCGCGGCGCTGGCCGGACTCGTCTTCACCGCCCGCCTGAACCTGGCGGGCCCGAAGGCCGGAGACGGCTTCGAGCTCGAGGCCATCTCGGCAGCCTTCATCGGCGGCGCGGCGGTCCAGGGCGGCGTCGGCACCATCGGCGGCGCGATCCTCGGTGGTCTGATCATCGGCGTCCTGAACAACGGCATGTCGATCATGGGCATCGGCATCGAGTGGCAGCAGGCGGTCAAGGGCCTCGTGCTCCTGCTCGCGGTCGCCTTCGACGTCTACAACAAGCGCCGCGCCGGCGGACGCTGATCGGAGTCCCGTGCCCGACTGGTCGCGGTTCCTCCCGCTGAGCGCTCGGCCCGACGTCGACGAGTCGGGGGTCAGCAACGACTGGCGCCCCCTCGTCGCCGATCGGCTCGACCGCCTGGCAGCACTGGCCGCCTCCCCCTCCTTCCTGGAGGGCGAGGCGGCCGGTGCCGTCTCCGCCCCCTCCGCGTCTCCCCTTCCCGCGTCCGCGGTGCTCGGCGAGCTCGTCGTCCGGCTCTCGAGCAGCACCGGACAGCGCTTCGCCACCCGCGTCGGCGCCCGCGAGGCGAGCACCCCTCCCCCGTCGTCCGAGATCCCCGGCGCGCTCGCGGCTCTCGCCTCGGCCCGCCGCTCCGGCTCCGGATCCCGCGGCATCGCCGACCTGGTCGACGTGGTCCGCGTCGAGCTGAGCCTCGTCACCGGCGTCGACCTGCCGCCCCGCGTCTCGGGTGCGATCGCCATGGAGCGGATGCAGCGTGCACCGCTCCCGATCCGCGCGGCGATCCGGGGCCGCTCGCTCGCCGCCACCGACGCGGGCTGGGAGCTGGGCCTGGGCCCCGCGGTCCGCGCGCCGGCCGAGGTGCTGCTGCGCTTCCTCCTGGGCCTCGGGCCGTTCCCGGACGCGCCGCCCGCCGAGGCGTAGGGCCGAGTCGTCCGCTTCCGGTGGAGGCTCCGCACGATCTGCAGGGCTTCGCACGATCTGCAGGCCTTCGCACGATCTGCAGGGCGATGTTCGATCTGCAGGACATGCGCGCCCGGCGGGGGTGCATCAGGCGGAGGAATCCGCTTGCCGGCTCGGATCCCCTGCGAATCGTGCAGCCTCCTCTCCGACCTGGCGACTCGCTCCGGCCGGCCCGGAGGAAGGCAGTGTCCGATCTGCAGGGCTCCGCACCATCTGCAGGGCTCCGCACCATCTGCAGGAGATGCGCACCATCTGCAGGAGATGCGCGCCAGGCGGGGTGCGTCAGGCGGAGGAATCCGCTTGCCGGCTCGGATCCCCTGCGAATCGTGCGCGAGCCTGCGAATCGAGCACGAGCCTCTCCGGTCCCGCACACCCACGGGGCCCCGCCCGCTCCCGGACCACCGGTTACGGCACAGCCCCGCCGTAGCATCGAGGGATGAACCGCTCGCTGCCGAGAAGCTCACCGTCCTCCCGCGGAGTCGACGCCGCCGGCGTCCTCGCCCTCGTCGACTCCCTCGAGGCGGCGCCGGGGATCGAGCCGCACGGGTTCTTCCTCGTGCGCGGCGGCAGCGTGGTGGCCGAGGGCTGGTGGGCGCCGTACACCGCCGAACGCGTCCACCTCCTCTACTCCTACTCGAAGAGCTTCACCGCGACCGCCGTCGCACTGGCGATCGCCGAGGGGCTCGTCGACCTCGACGCCACGGTGCTCTCGTACTTCCCCGAGCTCGACGACGAGGTGACGGATCCGCGCTCGCGCTCGATCCGCGTCCGTCATGTTCTCGCGATGGCGAGCGGGCACCGCGAGGAGACGATCGACCGGGCGCGCGCGATCGATCCGGTCGACATGGTCCGGGGCTTCCTGCTCCTGCCGCCCGAGGAGGAGCCGGGCAGCCTCTTCGCCTACAACCAGCCGTGCACCTTCGCCGCCGCCGCGATCGTGCAGCGGGTGAGCGGCGAGTCGCTCGTCGACTTCCTCCGCCCGCGGCTGCTCGATCCGCTCGGCATCGGCGAGGTCGCCTGGACGCGCGACGCCTCCGGGCGCGAGATCGGCTACAGCGGGCTGCACGCCACGACCGAGGCCGCCGCGGCCCTCGGACTCCTCTACCTGCAGGAGGGTCGCTGGGGCTCGGAGCAGCTCCTGGCCTCCGCGTGGGTGGCGGAGGCGTCGACGGCGCAGGTGCCGACCTCGAAGGAGGAGAGCGCCGACTGGAGCGGGGGCTACGGCTTCCAGTTCTGGCGCTCGACCCACGGGTACCGGGCCGACGGCGCCTACGGGCAGTTCGGCCTCGTGCTGCCCGAGCACGACGCGGTCCTCGCGATCACGGGGCAGACGACCGACACCGAGGGGCTGCTCGCGCGGGTGTGGGAGCACCTGCTGCCGGCGCTCCTGCCCTCGGGCTCGCCGGTTCCGAGCGAGGCGGAGGAGGCGCTCGCGAGGCGCCTCGGCGCGCTCGGCCTGCCTCCGCTCGAGCCCGCCGCCGGCGACGTCGCGCCCCGCCGCTTCCGCCCCTCGCACTCCGACGTCCTCTCGCTCACCGGTCTCGAGATCTCGGCGGAGCGCAGCGGATGGACGCTCGCGTTGATCGAGGGCGAGGACCGGCTCCTGGTCGCTCCGGGATCCGGGGAGTGGACGACCACGGGCGTGCTCGCGGCGAGCGCCGGCCGCGCCCCCGGCGGCGAGCTGCTCGTCGACGTCCTGTTCCTCGAGACGCCGCACCGGCTGCACCTCGTGCTCGACGCCGCCGCGGGCACCTTCACCGCCCGCTGGCGCACGGATCCGCTGCACGGCGGACCGCTCCGGGAGCTGCGCGCCCCGCGCTGAGCGGTCCGCCCTCGGGTCGAGGGCGATCCGCTCTGCCGCATGTTGACGTCGCCATGTACGGTGGGACGCGGGACCTGTTCGCGTGAACACTCCCGAGGTCCCCGTGCGAAGGAGCACAGCATGACGCCCAGGAAGAGACCGTTCGGATGGGCGGTGACGGCTCTCGTCGTCACCGGCCTGCTGGCCGCAGGAGCGCCGGCCGTTGCGGCCGCGCCGCTCGCGAGCGCGGTGGTGACCGATCCCGCCGACGGGGTCCCGCGCGCGGATCCGCCACCCGTGTACGACTCCTACCCCGCGATCCAGGACCCGGGACGGAGTGCGGCAGGCTACTTCCAGCCGAGCTGGTACGACACCGACGGGCGCCACATCCAAGCGCACGGCGGGCAGATCGTGACCGTCCAGGAGGACGGCGCGGACGTGCACTACTGGTACGGCGAGGACCGCACGAAGGGCTACTACAACTCCCCCGGAGTCGCCGTGTACCGCTCGACCGACGGGCTGAACTGGGAGAACCGCGGCACGGCGCTGCGCAGCGTCCAGGCTCCCGAGGAGCTCGAGCAGCCCTACTTCGACGCCCTCTACGACACGGTCGACGACGCGGGCACCCCGCGCGCCGACCGCATCGCCGAGATCGACTACCACCTCGACACGAACCAGACCTCCCCCAACACCGCGATCTTCGAGCGCCCGAAGGTGCTCTACAACGAGAAGAACGACCAGTGGGTGATGTGGTGGCACTCCGACGGCCGGATCACGCCGGGCGGCAGCACCTACGCGCGCTCGATGGCCGCGGTCGCGGTGTCGGACAGCCCGACCGGTCCGTTCACGATGACCGGTGCCTACCGCCTCTACAACCGCACCGACTACACGGCGTGCATCTCGGCGGCCGTGCCGGGCCAGGCCCGCGACATGACCGTCTTCCAGGACGAGGACGGCACCGCCTACATCTCCTACTCCTCGGAGGAGAACCGGAGCCTGTACATCGCGAAGCTCGACGCGGACTACACGAACGTCGAGCGCACGACGACGACCGACACCCTCGCTGCGAACCAGTACTCGGCCGACGGCCGGTACCCGTACGTCTTCGCCGACGGGACGCCCGGCGCGCCGGTGCGCGGCACCGACTTCCAGATCGTGAAGGAGTGCGGCGTCCTCGAGGCTCCCGCGATCTTCACCGAGGGCGGGAAGTACTTCACGCTCGCCTCGGGAGCGACCGGATGGGCGCCGAACCCGCAGACCTACTACACGGCCGACGACGTCCTCGGTCCGTGGATCCGCGGAGTGCAGTCGGACGACCCGTACGAGAACGTCCCCTACAACCAGATCCCCGAGGGCGGCGACGGCCTCCTCTCGGTCGGCGACACCCGGAAGAGCACCTTCGGCTCGCAGTCGACGGACGTCCTGACGCTGGGCCCGGGGAAGCACGTCTACCTGGGCGACCGGTGGAACGACGGCGCCGCCGACTCGAACTACGTCTGGCTGCCGATGACCATCGGCGAGAACGGCCGACTCGAGATGCGCAATCCCGCCGTGGAGGATCCGGCGCGCTGGGCCGACGGGTGGGACGCGTCCTACTGGGACGACAAGGGCGTCGGAGCCGGCCTCTGGTCGGTCGTCGACGACCGCCTCCCCGAGACGGTGACCCGCGCGGACGACATCGGAGCCTCGCTCCCCGCGACCGTGTCGGTCCGCTCCCCCGGCGGCACGCGCGACGTCGCGGTCGACTGGGAGCCGACCGGGCCGAACGTCCTCGGGACGCTGCAGATCACGGGCGTGCTCGCCGGTGACGCCGAGTACTCGGACGGCCGTCGCTTCACGCGCACCGTCGAGGTGGCCGAGCCCGGCATCGTGAACCTCGCCCGTCAGTCCTCGGTGACCGCGTCGAGCCGCGCCGATCTGGCGCCGAAGCTGATCGACGGCGACGTGAAGGGCAAGGGCTGGGACGACTGGTCCTCCTCCGGTTTCCCGCGCGACAGCCGCCTCACGTTCTCGTGGGGCTCACCGCAGGACCTCGACTCGCTCACGGTGCACACCTACAAAGACGGGGCGGCGAGCTGGCCCTCGAAGGTCGAGGTCGAGTACCAGGTCGGCGGAGCCTGGCGCACGTCGACCGTCTCGGCGACGCTGACGCAGGTCGCCGCCGACGCCGCACCGACCGTGGCGCTGGATCTCTCCTCCCTCCCCGACACCGCGGCCGTGCGCCTGCACCTCACCAGTGCGGCGAACACGTGGCAGTCGATCTCGGAGGTCGAGATCTGGGGCGACGCTCCTCCGGTGAACCTCTGCCGGCTCCCGGGCGCGAGTGTGAGCGCCTCGTTCAGCCAGACGGAGTGGTCGACGCTCCCCGCGACGAACGCCTGCGACGGCAGCACGGCGACCGCCTGGTCGACCTGGTCGGGGACCGCGCTGAAGAGCAGCTCGGACTTCACGCTCACCCTCGCCGAGGCGCACCGCGTCGACCGCCTGACCTTCACGAACACGGAGGGCACCCTCGCCTCGGCGAGCGTCGCCTACCGCGGCGCCGACGGCGTCTGGCGACCGACCACCGCCCAGGCCGCTCCGGTCGCGGCGAACGGCTCGGCCACCACGCTCTCCTTCGGCGCGGTGACGGCGACCGGGCTGCGGATCACGTTCGCGACCCCGAACTCCTACGTGAAGATCCCCGAGATCGTGGTGCCGGAGGCCGCGGCGCCCGCGCTCGTGGTCCCCGTCACCGTCTCGACCCGGTGCATCACCGGGAAGGCGTACCTGTCGGTCACCGCGACGAACGGATCCGCGGCGCCCGTCGACGTGACGATCCGCTCGAGCTACGGCCAGAAGGCGTTCGCGCAGGTCGCCGTCGGAGCGAATGCGACGCACACGTTCACGACGCGCCGGACGACCGCTCCCGCGGGCGAGGTCGTCGTGACCGCCGTCGGCGGCGGCGAGACCCTCGAGCAGAGTGCGGCGTACCCCTCGCGGAGCTGCTGACCGGGAGCACGTCGCAGGAGCCCCGGTCGGGCGGAGGGGCCCCCTCCCCCGACCGGGGCTCCTGCACGCTCGGGGGCGTCCCGCCGCGTGCACCGGACGAGGGGTCTCGGTGGAGCGGGCGGCGCTGGTACGAAGGAGGGCCGCTCCGACGACGCACGGCAGAACCAGGAACCACCCGTGATCCACCGCACCCGCACCGCCGCCCTCGCCGCGGCCGCCCCCACGGCCGGCCTCGTGCTGTCCCTCTTCTTCGCGACCGCCGCGGCAGCTCCGGAGGCGGTGCCCCCGTCGGCGCCGGCGCCCGCGGCGACCAGCGCCGCTCCGGATGCGCCCGCTCCCACCGCCGACCCGATCAGCGGGGTGCGCTCGAGTGCGACGGCCGAGGAGGACGCTGCGGCGCCCGTCGCGCTCCCGCCCGTCGGCCCTGCCGGTGGTGAGCCGGTCGGGACCGCGCCCCGGGAGTCCCCCGTTCCGCCGGCTCCCATCGAGCAGGTCTCCGTCGAGCAGGGACCGGTCGAGCAGGACCCGGTCGAGCAGGGTGCGGGCGGCGTCGACGTGGGAGTCGCGATCGACCCGCCGACGGATCCCGGCGCGCTCGCGATGACCGTCGCGGGCGAGGCGGTGGCGCTGTCCGAGTCGGCGAGCACGGCCGCGGTCCGCCGCTTCGTCGGGACGCTGCCGACGGTGACCGTGCGCGACACCCGGACCCCGGTCACGGACCGCCCGGGCTGGTCGGTGCTCGGTACCGCGAGCGCCCTCACCGGAACGAGCGGTCAGCCGCCGATCGGAGTCGAGCACCTCGGCTGGGCGCCGCGCCTGCTCGAGGGCGACTCCGTCGCGGCGGGCCCCGTGGCGCTCACGGTCCTGGACGACGCAGCGGCCGGGTCGCGCCCCGGACTCGTCGAGGCCCCGCTGCTGACGATCGCCGAGGGCGCCCGGCCGGGCCGCTGGACGGCGGACGCCGAGCTGGTCCTGCAGACGCCGGCGAGCGTCCGGGCGGGCCGGTACGCCGCCGTGCTCACGCTGTCGCTCTTCGAGTGAGCGGGCGGGCTCGGGCCGTCGTGCGCGCGCACACCTCGACGACCCCGCGCTGACCGCGCGGGTGTCCTCGGTCCGACGGCGGGCTCCCGCGAGACGCCGCTCCCGTCCGCCTCCTCCGACGCATCAGGTTCCGGAGCGGCGTCTCGCGTCGCCCGTCGGGCCGGTGAGCGACGCCGCGCGGAATGCGCTTGCCCCCGGCGGAGGCGCGGTCCTACACTCTGGTAAACGCTTTCCGTCCGGCTTCTCCGCCGGTCGCAGCACCGCACACCAGAAGGGCCTCCCGTGTCAGAGTCGACCACCCCCGCCACCGCCGAGCCGCGCACCCTCGGCATCATCATGAACGGCGTCTCGGGCCGCATGGGCTACCGCCAGCACCTCGTCCGCTCGATCCTCGCGATCCGCGAGCAGGGCGGCGTGCTGCTCTCGGACGGCACCCGCGTGCAGCTCGAGCCGCTGCTCATCGGCCGCAGCGAGGCCAAGCTCGCCGAGCTCGCCGCCCGCCACGGCCTGGAGCACTGGACCACGGATCTCGACGCCGCCCTCGCCGACCCGAAGTGGCAGATCTACGCGGACTTCCTCGTCACCAAGGCGCGCGTCCCCGCCCTGAAGAAGGCCATCGCCGCGGGCAAGGACATCTACACCGAGAAGCCCACGGCCGAGAGCTACGCCGAGGCCCTCGAGCTCGCCGAGCTGGCCAAGGAGGCCGGCATCAAGAACGGCGTCGTGCACGACAAGCTCTACCTGCCCGGGCTGCAGAAGCTCAAGCGCCTCATCGACTCCGGCTTCTTCGGCCGCATCCTCTCGGTCCGCGGCGAGTTCGGCTACTGGGTCTTCGAGGGCGACTGGCAGGACGCTCAGCGCCCCAGCTGGAACTACCGCAAGGAGGACGGCGGCGGCATCATCGTCGACATGTTCCCGCACTGGAACTACGTGCTCGAGAACCTGTTCGGCGCCGTCGAGGGCGTCTACGCCAAGGCCGCGACCCACATCCCCGTGCGCGTCGACGAGAACGGCGACGAGTACACGGCGACCGCCGACGACGCGGCCTACGCGATCTTCGACGTCGCCGGCGGTGCGACCGTGCAGCTGAACTCCTCCTGGGCCGTGCGGGTGAACCGCCCCGAGCTCGTCGAGTTCCAGGTCGACGGCACCCTCGGCAGCGCGGTCGTCGGGCTCTTCGGCGCCAAGGTGCAGCCGCGCGTCGCGACCCCCAAGCCCACCTGGAACCCCGATCTGCCCGAGCAGCACGTCTACGCCGAGGACTGGCAGGAGCTGCCCGTCAACGACGTCTTCGAGAACGGCTTCAAGACGCAGTGGGAGGAGTTCATCCGCCACGTGGTCGAGAACGGCCCGCACCCGTACGACTTCTTCGCCGGCGCGCGCGGCGTCCGCCTCGCCGAGCTCGGTCTCGAGTCGGCGCGCGACGGCCGCCGCATCGACATCGCCGCGCTCGACGCCGAGGCCGAC
>NZ_JAMRYM010000026.1:0-37924 GCF_023743255.1 Rathayibacter rubneri
GTCGCCGGCGGAGGGGAGGGTCGTGCTGCGCAGGCCGTAGCGGGGCACGAGGTACTCCTCGTAGAGGGAGGCGACGCTGCGGCCCGTCCGCTCGGACACGACGAGACCGGCGAGGAGCGGACCGGTGGAGGAGTCGGACCAGGCGGCTCCGGGGGCGGCGGACGGCGAGCGCACCTGCGCCGCCGAGATCAGCTCCATGGTCGGCCACTCCCGCTGGGGGTTCTGCACGATCGTGGGCCAGAGCGACGCGCGGAAGTCGGCGAGCCCGGAGGTGTGGGAGCAGAGCTGGCGGAGGGTCAGCCCCTCCAGGCCCGGGAGGGAGGTCAGCGACTCCGTGATGTCGGCGTCGAGTTCGACCCGTCCCTCCTCGGCGAGCGCCACGACGACGTCGCAGGTCATCGCCTCGGTGCCGCCCGTGCCGAGGCGGACGTGGGCCTCGGTGGTGAGAGGAGTGGGATCGTCGTCGCCGGCGACTCCGATCGCGCCCTCCCAGCCGCCCGTCCAGGGCGACCAGACGCCTGCGACCGCACCCGTGGCCCCCGCGGCGCCGCGAGCCTCCTCGAGGAACCCCGAGAGGGCGACCGCGAGCGCGTCCGGCACGGGGCCGGGCTGCGCGTCCTCGACGACGGAGGGGGTCCCTCCGGTGCACCCGGCGAGCGCCAGGACCAGTGCGGGCACGACGGCAGCCGCGACCCGTCTCCGCTTGCGACGCACGACCATGACCCTCGGCTCCCCCCGGACATCCTCTGGAACGGACCCCACTGTACGGGCGCGATCCGACGCCCTGGAGACGACTGCACGCGCCCCGCGCGTTCGTGTCCGGACCGTGATGCGAGGAGTCCACCCCGTTTCCAAACCATCCGGGGGCGGGCTACGAAGAGAGGGTGTCGGCACAGGGCCGTCACGCGAAGGAGGTCCAGTCATCATGCGCAGATCCCCCAACCGTCTGCTCGCCACCCTCTTCGGAGCGGTGTACGTGCTCGTCGGACTGCTCGGCTTCGTCGTGACCGGCGGTGTCGAGTTCCTCGCGACCGAGGGCGGTCTCCTCCTCGGGATCTTCGAGGTGAACCCGCTGCACAACATCGCGCACCTGCTCATCGGCGGTGCGCTGCTGATCGGCGGTCTCTCGAGCGTCCCCGCGGCGAAGTCCGTCAACACCGTCGTCGGAGCCGCGTACCTGCTGCTCGGCATCGTCGGCTTCTTCGTCGAGAACACGGCCGTGAACGTCCTCGCCCTCAACACCGCCGACCACTTCCTCCACCTCGGCAGCGCGATCGTGCTGCTCGGAGTCGGTCTCGGCACCGAGAAGACGACGCGGTCGCGAGCAGCGACCGTCTGACCCGGGCGGCATCCGCCGCCCCCTCAAGCTCCGTCCGCCGCGGGCCCGCCGTTTTCCGCGGCGGACGGACTCCACGGCCCCGGACGACACGATGCGGTGTGTCGATCCGGGGCCCCCTCTCGTCCCGGAGGCTGCTGTGAACCCGATCGTCCGCGGCTGGGCCGCCTTCGGCGCCCTCGGCGCCGGCCTCGTCCACCTCTCCCTCGCCTCGGTGCGCGGCGACGCCGCGCTGGTGCCGCTCGTCGCGCTCGGGGCGGGAGAGCTCGTGTGGGCTCTCGCCGTCCTCGCCCGGGGACGGATCGTCGTTCCTCGCGTCGCACTCGTCGTCGTGTCGGCGACGGTGGCCGGGTCGATCCTCGCGGTCACGGCCGGGCTGCTGCGCGATCCCCTCCCCGCGCTCGCCGGCGGGGTCCTCCAGCTCGCCGCCGCGGCGATCGTCGCGCTGTCCCTCCGCCGCACCGCGACCCCCGAGCGGCAGGTCCCCGCGGGGCGCACCGTGATCGGACTGCTGGCCGGCGCTCTGGTGGTCTCGGCGCTCGCGACGCCCTCGATGGCCACGACGGCCGGCGACTCCGGCGGCATGGGCGGCATGCACGGCGTGGTGGAGGACGGGCACGGGCACTGACGGGCGCGGGCACTGCTGGGTGCCTGCACTGACGGGCGCGGGCTCTGGTCTCCGTGCGCCCTCTCGGCTAAGGTAAGGCCAACCTAAGAAGCCGATCGGAGGCCGTCGTGTCGAACGTCATCCCGTTCTCGCAGGTGCTCCGCGAGCGCATCGGGCAGTCCGGAGCAGTCGACGACGAGGGCGCCGCCTTCATGACCGCCCTGATGACGGGCGCCGGCAGCCGCGAGGACTACATCGCGCTGGTCTCGCAGCACTACTTCGTCTACGAGGCGCTCGAGGCCGTCGCGGATCGGATGAGCGCGGACCCCGTCGCAGCGCCGTTCATCTCGGCCAAGCTCACCCGCCTCCCCGCGATCGCCGAGGACCTCCGCTTCCTGATCGGCGAGGACTGGCGCGAGCGCATCCGCCCCCTCCCCTCGACCGCGGCCTACGTCGAGCGCATCACGACCGTCGCGAGCGGCTGGAGCGGCGGCTTCGTCGCGCACCACTACACGCGCTACCTCGGCGACATGTCGGGCTGCAGCATCGTGCGCGCCCTGCTCCAGCGCCGGTTCGGCTTCGAGACCAACGGCGTCGGCTTCTACCTCTACGGCGAGATCGCGACGCCGTCCGAGTTCCGCGCCGTCTACCGCGAGCAGCTCGACGCGGTCGACTGGGACGACGCCGAGCGCGACCGCGTCATCGCCGAGGTGGCGGAGGCGTACCGGCTCACCACCGAGCTGTTCCGCGACCTCGCACGCTCGCGCGTCGCGGCCTGACCGGCGCTCGTCGAGGCGACGAGCCGGCGGGTCACGCGGTGGCGGAGCCGCCCTCCGGAGTCGCGACGGCGGCCGGCTCGGCGCGCCGCTCGGACATGAAGCGCAGCACGTCCTTGTCGACGATGATGTCGCTGGGGCGCAGGGGCCGCGTGAGGTAGAGCCCCTCGAGGCTCGTGATGCGGCTCAGCGCCACGTACGTCTGGCCGGGCGCGAAGGCGCGCTGGCCGAGATCGACGACCGCGGAGTCGTAGGTCTTGCCCTGCGACTTGTGGATCGTCACCGCCCAGGCCAGGCGCAGCGGGAACTGCGCGAACTCGGCCACGATCTCGCGCGTGAGCTTCTTGGTGGCCGCCGAATAGGAGTAGCGGTAGCGCTCCCACGTGGCCGGCTCGACCTCGTGCACCTCGCCGTCCACCTCGACCCACACGGTGCCGGCCACCTTCGTGACGATGCCGATCGTGCCGTTCACCCAGCGCTGCTCCGCGTCGTTGCGGAGGAACATCACGTGCGCGCCGATCTTGAGCTCGAGGTTCTGATCGGCCGGGTAGGTCCGGCCGCCGAAGTCGCCGCTGATCTCGGCCGTCGCCGTCTTGAGCGGGCCCTTGAGGCGCGCGAGCGCGGTCTGGTTGATCCGGTTGACGGTGTCGTTGCGGGTGGCGAGGGTGATGGAGCCGTCGGTCGGCGGAGTGCGGGCACCCGCCTCGTTGAGGACGTCGGCGATCTCCTTCGTCACCATCCCGAAGCGCACCGCGTTGAGCATCCACTTGAAACGCTCGTCGCTCTGCCGGTGGATGCGGCCGAGCTCGACGATCCGCAGCGGCGCCTCCTGCCAGACCAGGGCGTCGAAGAACCAGAGGGAGCGGTAGCGGTCGGCGAAGTAGGCGCGCTCCTCCGGGTCGCCCGGAACGGGGGCGAGCTGGAACGGGTCGCCGAAGAGCACGACCTGGACGCCCCCGAACGGCTCCGACCGGCGCTGCCGGGCCTGGCGGAGGCTGCGGTCGATGCCGTCGAGCAGATCGGCGTTGACCATCGAGATCTCGTCGATCACGAGGGTGTCGATGGTGTTGAGGAGCTTGCGCAGCTCGGGGGTCTGATCGAGGTCGGAGTCGGCGATCACGCCGATCGGCAGCCGGAACAGCGAGTGGATCGTCTGCCCGCCGACGTTCAGCGCCGCGACCCCCGTGGGAGCGCAGATGACGATCTGCTTGCCGGTGTGCCAGCTGAGGTGGTTCAGCAGCGTCGACTTGCCGGTGCCGGCGCGCCCTGTGACGAACAGGTGCTCGCGGGTGTTCTCGATGAGGTCGAACACCCGCTGCTGCTCGTCGGAGAGGGTCGGCTGGGTCACCGGACCACTGTACCCGCGGCGGTGCGGCCGTGATCGGGGACGGAGGCGGCGCCGGGCGCCGTCGCCCTGGGGAGGAGCCTCAGCGGCGCTTGCCGAGGGCCGCGAGCCGCTCGTTGTAGTCGTTCAGCTCGGCGTCCCCGGTGCGGTCGGCCTGGCGGTCGCGGCGCCTGGTCTCGCGGTCGTCGGATCTGCTCCACATCACGGCGACGACGATCGCGAGCGCGAGCGTCGGGATCTCGCCGATGCTCCAGGCGATGCCGCCGGCCGCCTGCTGATCGGCGAGGGCGTTCGTGCCCCAGCCCATCGCTCCGTACCAGTCGGCGAGGAGCAGCCCCTCGCCGGTCATCAGCGCGAGGCCGAAGAACGCGTGGAACGCCATGGTGCCCAGCAGGAGCAGCAGCCGCATCGGGTAGGGCACCTGGTGCGAGGACGGGTCGACGCCGATCAGGACGCTCACGAAGAGGTAGCCGGTGATCAGGAAGTGCACGATCATCCACTCGTGGCCGATGTGGTCCGTGGTCGCCCAGCGGAACAGCGGCGAGTAGTAGAACGCCCAGAGCGAGCCGACGAAGAGCAGGGCGGCGACGATCGGATGCGACACGATCGTGCCGAAGCGCGAGTGCACCGCGAGCAGCACCCACTCCCGAGGGCCCCGGGAGCCGTCGGTGCGGCGGACGACCGCACGCGCGATCAGCGTCACGGGAGCCGCGGGCACGAGCAGGAGCGGGACGGCCATGGTGAGCACCATGTGGGAGAGCATGTGCGCGCTGAACAGGTACTTCTCGTAGGCGTTGACGCCGCCGTTGGTGATGTAGGCCAGCAGCAGCATCCCGGCGATCCAGAGCACGGTCCGCAGCATCGGCCAGGAGTCGCCGCGACGGCGCAGGCGCAGGACGCCGGCGACGTAGAAGGCGATGCCGAAGCCGCAGACGAGCAGCCAGATCAGGTCGACGTTCCAGAGGGTGGCGAAGTTCAGGGCGCTCGGGGCGGGCGGGAGCGGCTCGCCGGTGAGGAGTTCGGCCGGAGTCGGATCGGTCAGCTGCGTGGCGGCGACCTGGTCGACGGGGGTGGCGGTGCGGGCGAGCGCCGCCGCGACTCCCGAGGCGATGCCCATGAAGGCGACCTCGGCCGCGACGAGCCACCAGAAGCTGCGGCCGCCCGCACCGCCGGCGCTGCGCATCCGCTCGAGGAGGACGCGGCGCTGCACGACGCCGAAGAGGCCGAGCGCGATCAGCGCGGCGACCTTCACGAGCACGAGGATCCCGTAGCCCGTCAGGATGTTGTCGAGGGTCGCGAGCCGCAGCTCGGCGCTGAGGTAGCCGGACGCCGCCACGACCACGAAGCTGACGAGCGCGAGGCTCGAGTAGCGCTGGACGACGGGGAGCAGGCGCGCGCCGTCGAGGAGGGGCCTCAGCACGATGATCGTGACGAGACCGCCCAGCCAGATCGCTGCGAAGACGAGGTGGAGGCCGAGCGCCGTGACCGCGGCGTCGTGCCCCGCGGATCCCGCCGCGTGCCCCTGCTGCGCCATCGGCAGGAGGGTGAGCAGCGCGACACCGGTGACGAAGACGAGCGCCGTCTGGTTGCGCACGGCGAAGCAGAGCACCGTGACGACGGCGGCGAGCAGAGTGGTGACGAGCCAGGCCTGGCCGACCTCGATGCTGCCGATGAAGTAGCTGAGCTTGGTGCCGAAGTCGCGGTCGAAGCTCAGCGGCGTCTGCGTGACGTTGAGGAAGGTGAAGAAGCCGGTGACTGCCGCGGCGGCGGCGAGGAAGGCGGCGCTGGCGGCGGCGACGTCGAGCGCCACCGTGTACTCGGTGCGCTGCTCGACGGGCCCCTCGGAGGTCGTGGACCGGGGCGCGCGCGTCGCGCTCGCGCGCGGGCTCAGCGCGAAGAGCGCGAGCACCAGGGCGCCGATCATCCCGGCGGCGCCGAGGTTGACCGCGAGCTTCGCCACGGGGAGCCCGTAGCGGACCACGGGACCCGGGTCGTTCAGGAGGGGGGCCGCGGCTCCCCGGCCGAAGGCGAGTGCCGCGAGGAGGGCGAGGAGCGCGGCCGCGACGAGCAGCAGCGCGGGCCCCGCGATCCGGACGGTTCGATTCACCCGTCAAGCCTACGTTCCCCGGCTGATCGCGAGCCGCGTCGCGCCGGTTCCGGAGACGACGAAGGCCCCGGCGCGATGCCGGGGCCCTCGTCGTGGAGCCGTGCTACTTCGCGGCGGCCTTGAGCTTGGTGCCGGCCGAGACCTTGACCGAGTGGCCGGCCGCGATCTGGATGGTCTCACCGGTCTGCGGGTTGCGGCCGGTGCGCGCGGCGCGGGAGGTGCGCTCGACGGCGATCCAGCCGGGGATGGTGACCTTCACGTCGTTGGAGACGGAGTCGGCGAGGGTGGAGAAGAGCGAGTCGAGGACGCCGTTGACGGCGGCCTGGCTCTGGCCGGAGTCCGCGGCGATCTTCGCGACGAGCTCGGTGCGGTTGAGCGACTTGTCAGCCATTGGAGTGTCCTCCCAGGACGTTCGCGCTGTTCGGAACAGCTGGTGGTTGTGGATCGTCCTCGGCCGGGGACGGACTCCCTCAACCGGTCGGACCGTCCGTAACCTACCAGCCCGATCCGCCAATGCACGTGATTCCGGGGCCGGGAGCCCCGGACTCACGCCGATCTCGGCCTCCGGAGACCCGCGGAGGGGCTCCTCGCCTCCCCAGGCGCCGGATTCTCGTGCGCCTCCACCGATGCTCGAGGGACGGGCCCGCGCCCTCCGCCGCCTCGCGAGGATCGGGCCATGTCGATCAGCGTCCTGTCCCTGCTCCCCTCTCCCACCGCCGTCGCCCGGCCGTCCGCGGTCGCTCCGTCCCGGCGGGCCCGGCTCCTCACGCGGCTCGGCCCACCGCGCGAGCCTGGCCTCACGGCGCTGGGTCTGGGGCTGCTCGCCCTGACCTCCTCGGTGCATCCGCTCTGGACGGTTCCGTCGATCGGGATCGCGGCAGGGGCGATCGCCGCGGCCGTGGTGGCGCTGCTGCGCGCCGGGGAGCGGCGGCAGGGCGCGATCGGCGCCGCGGCGGCGCTCCTCGCGCTCGCGATCGCCTCGGTGACGGTGCCCGCCACCCTCGAGGGCGCCGTCGCCGTCCTCGCCTGGATCGGGAGCCTGCGTCCGTGAGCACGCGCACGCCTCGCACGGTCCTCCGTCCCGGCCTCGCGGGCGGCTCGCTCCCCGGCCACGGCTCGGGGCGCGGCCAGGACGCGTCAGTACACTCGCGACGTCGCGCAGCCGAGCGCGGCGGGAGGGCGGCAGGGATGGCGCAGACGACGGACGGCTGGATCGCGACGGCGATCTGGTGGCAGGTCTACCCGCTCGGGTTCACGGGCGCCGAGACCACGGCCGCGGAGGCTCCCGCTGCCCCGCAGCACCGGCTCCCCGCCCTCCTGCCCTGGCTCGACGACCTGCTCGCGCTGGGCTGCAACGGGCTCCTGCTGGGCCCGGTGTTCGCCTCGAGCACCCACGGGTACGACACCGTCGACCACTTCCGGGTCGACCCGCGACTGGGCGACGAGGACGACCTCCACGCGCTCCTCGCCGCCTGCCGCGAGCGCGGCATCCGCGTGCTGTTCGACGGCGTCTTCAACCACGTGGGGCGCGAGCACCCGTGGTGGCGCGAGGCGGTGGCGGCGGGCCCCGGGTCCGCGGCGCACGCACGGTTCTCGCGGAGCGACTCCGCCCGCGAGGTCGACGGACTGCGCGTCGACGTCTTCGAGGGGCACGACGCGCTGGTCGAGCTCGACCACTCGAACCCCGAGGTCTCGGCGTACGTCTCCGCCGTCCTCGCGCACTGGCTCGAGCGCGGGATCGACGGCTGGCGGCTCGACGCCGCGTACGCGGTCGCCCCCGCGGCGTGGCACGCGGCGATCGACCCGGTGCGGGAGCGGTTCCCCGAGGCGTGGTTCGTCGGCGAGGTCATCCACGGCGACTACGCGGGATACGTGCGGGAGTCGGGCCTGGACTCCGTGACCCAGTACGAGCTGTGGAAGGCGGTGCGCAACTCCCTCGAGGAGCGCAACCTGTTCGAGCTCGCGTGGTCGCTGAAGCGGCACGGCGAGTTCCTCGACGCCTTCCTCCCCCTCACCTTCATCGGGAACCACGACGTGACCCGGATCGCGAGCGCGGTGACGGACGAGCGCCACCACGGCCACGCGGTCGCGGTCCTCGGATTCGTCGGGGGCGTGCCGAGCGTCTACTCCGGAGACGAGCGCGGCTTCGAGGGAGTGAAGGAGGAGCGCGCCGGCGGCGACGACGCGATCCGACCGGCCTTCCCGGCCGACCCGGCGAGCGCACCGGGCGGCGAGGCGTACCGGGCGCACCAGGAGGTCGTCGCGTTCCGGCGTCGGCACCCGTGGCTCGTGCACTCGCGCACCCGGGCCGTCGATCTGACGAACACCGCGGTGCTCCTCGTCGCGGAGGGCCCCGACGGCGAGTCCGCCCGCCTCGCGCTGAACCTTAGCGACGAGGCGGCGCGGGTCGGCGGCGTGGAGGTCGGCGGCCACTCCTGGCTCCTGCTCGACTGATCGCGCCGGCGGTATCCTCTCCTCATCCCAGGACGGAGCGTGCCGCCCGGCCCGGCCGGTGCGCACGAGGCAGGAGCAGGGCATGCAGGACGAGACGACGGAGCGCGGGGCTGCGCAGGGGATGCCGGCGGGGCTCGGCGCGGGCTTCGGTGAAGGACTCGGCGAGGGACTCGGCGAGGCCCTCGACGCTCCCGCCGATCCGGTGAGCGACCCCGGACCGGGCGAGCGGAGCGGCCTGTCGAGCCGCATCGCCGAGGAGCTGCTCGACGACGTGCCCGAGGACCTCGCCGGGGCCGGAGCCGCGGTGCGCTCCCCCGCTCCCGACCTCGCACGCGCCGTCGAGATCGACGACCCGTCGCGGGCGGTCGGCGACGACCCGGAGAAGCCTATCCACGGCTCCTTCGCCGAGGAGTTCGAGCGGCGCTGACGCCCGTCCCGCGCTCGGCGGGAGCGCTCGGGTCGCTGCTCGGGGCAGGGCTCAGCGCGCGACGGCCTCGAGCGGGTCGTCCGCCTCGAAATGCTCGTCGGCCCGGAGCGCTGCGTCCGCCTCGAGCGCACCGTCCGCCGGCAGCAGCGATGCGTGCAGGAACCGCACGAGGGAGAGCAGCAGCAGCTCCTTCGAGTCGGCCCGGCGGTACTCGTGGCCCTCGCCGTCGAGCTGGAGGTACGAGACCGGCCGGTCCAGCGCCTCGAGGGCGGCCACGATCTGCGTCGCCTCGCCCAGCGGGACGTTCGTGTCGAGCTCGCCGTGCACCACGAGCAGCGGCACGTCGATGGCGAAGGCCCGTCCGAGCGGAGACAGCTCCTCGAGGAGCTCGGCGTCGTGCTCCGGGTGGCCGTACTTCGTCACCGCGGCGGAGGCGATCCACGGCTCGGTGTCGCGGTAGAAGGTGAGGAGGTGCGACATCCCGCAGATGTCGACCCCGGCCGCGAAGACGCCCGGCGAGAACGCGAGCGAGGCGAGCGTGAGGTAGCCGCCGTAGGAGCGGCCCGTGACGGCGATCCGCGAGCGGTCGGCGACCCCGGAGGCGACGAGGTGATCGGCGGCGGCGAGCACGTCCTGGAACGCCCCGTACCGGCGCTCGACGTCGTCGGCGTGCACGAAGTCGCGGCCGAAGCCGGAGGAGCCGCGCACGTTCGGCGCGAAGACCGAGACGCCCGAGGCGGCGACCGCCTGGTGCTGGGCGGAGAAGGTCGGCCGCTCCTGCGACTCCGGCCCTCCGTGGAGGCTCAGCATCGCCGGACCGGGGCCCTCTGCGCCGCGCGCGCGGTACAGCCAGCCCGACAGCTCGAGCCCGTCGCGGCCGGTGAACCGCTCGAGGGTGGGCACGACGAGCGGCTCGGCCGGGAGCGACGGCACCCGGGTGATGCGCGACCACTCGTGGGTCGCGGTGTCCATCCGCCACAGCTCGCGCGGACGCTCCGGACCCTCGACGCCGAGGACCACCGAGCTGCCGTCGCGCGAGAGGACCGGAGTGGTCGCGACCAGGCCGGGCAGCCCCGAGACGGGCACGCGCTCGCCGGTCAAAGTGTCGAAGAGCTCGATCTCGCTGGACCCGGCCACGTTCCACACGAGCATCAGCAGGTGGCCGGCGTCGTCCGCGTCCAGGCCCTCCAGCTCGGCGTCGTCGCGGGCGGCGAGGCGGCGGATGCGCCCGCGCCAGCCGTCGGGACCCAGCGGCATCGCGACGAGCTGGCGCCGCGGCAGGTCGACGTCGGTCGCGAGGTACGCCACGATCGGGCTCTCGTTGTCGTTCAGCGGAGCGGGGCGCAGGAACGCGACGTCCGTGGATCCGGTGCCGGAATCGGGCAGCAGCGGGTGGTTCTCGTCGGTCAGGCGGTCGACGACGGAGCAGCGCTGGTGGCCGCGCTGGCCGTCGCGGACCACGACGAGCCGCTCCTCCGTCGAGAGGTCGAGCACCGAGATGAGGTCGCCGTCGACGAGCGGGCGGCGGTCGGCGGTGACCGGGTCGACGAGGAAGGACCGGGTCGGCTGCTCCGGCTCGGCGGACGGCACGGTCACCACGACGTGGTGGCCGCTCCTGGTCCACGGGCCGAGCTCGGCGTGGGCGTCGCGCGAGCCGGCGATGCGCTTGGCGTCGGAGCCGTCGGGGCGGACCACCCAGACCTGCGTGCGCACGCCGCCGTCGGTGGCGACCAGGCAGGCGAGCCAGGCCGAGTCGGCCGACCACGAGACCTCGAGCACCGGGTCCTCCGTGAAGCGGATGCAGTGCGCCTCCGGAGGCTCGCCGTCGATCACGACGTCCTGCACCCAGACCTCGGGGGCGCCGCCGCGATCGCTGATGAACGCGGTGCGGGCGGCGTCCGGGGTCATCGTCGGACCCCAGCTGCCCCAGGCGTGGACGAGGTCGAGACCGAGCTGCTCGGCGGCGACGAGCCGGGATGTCGCGGTGGAGGTCATGGCCTCCATCCTCCGGCACGGGCGGCGACGGGTGTTCCGCGAGGGGCGAACGCCGCGCGAACACTGCGTCGAGGGCGTCCTCGCGTCAGCCGACGCCGTGCTCCTGCAGCCACATCTCGAGCAGGGCGAGCTGCCAGAGCTCGTTCGACCCCAGCCGGGTCCGGGTCTCGTTCGGGGCGGCCAGCCGCGCCTCGACGACCGCCGGATCGAAGATCCCCCGCGCGCGGGCCGACGGATCGGTGAGCGCGGCGCGGACGCGCTCCAGGTACGGGCCCTCGAGCTGCCGGATCGCGGGCACCGGGAAGTAGCCCTTCCGGCGGTCGATCACCTCGTCCGGGACGATGCCGCGGACGGCGCGCTTGAGCACGCCCTTGCCGCCGTCGGCGAGCTTGAGCTCCGGAGGGATCCGCCCGACCAGCTCGACGAACTCGTGGTCGAGGAACGGAACGCGCGCCTCGAGTCCCGACGCCATCGTCATGTTGTCGACGCGCTTCACCGGGTCGTCGACGAGCATCACCGTGGTGTCGCTGCGCAGCGCGGCGTCGACGGAGGTGTCGGCGCCGGGGCGGCCGAACCGCTCGGCGACGAAGGCGGTCGCCGCGTCCTCGCCCCGCCACTCCGGCTGCAGCAGCGCCTGGAGCCCGGGGAAGCGGCGGTCGAAGAACACCGAGGCGTAGGCCTCGGCCGCCTCGGCGCGCGGGACGCCGGCGAGCGGCGGGTACCAGTCGTAGCCGCCGAGCACCTCGTCGGCGCCCTGGCCGGACTGCACCACCTTCACGTGCTGCGCCACGTCCTGGCTGAGCAGGTAGAACGCGACCGCGTCGTGCGACACCATCGGCTCGCTCATCGCCCGGACCGCTCCGTCGATGCCGGGCAGCAGCCTCGACGAGTCGATCCGGATGCGGTGGTGATCGGTGCCGAAGCGCTGGGCGACGAGCGTCGAGTACTCGAACTCGTCGCCGGACTCGCCGCCCGCGGAGTCGAAGCCGATGGAGAAGGTCTGCAGTCCGGACTGCCCCGCCTCGGCCAGGAGGGCGACCACGAGGCTCGAGTCGATGCCGCCCGAGAGCAGCACGCCCACGGGCACGTCGGCGACCATCCGCCGCTCGACCGCCGTGCGGAACGAGGCGATCAGCGCGTCCTGCCAGTCGCGCTCCGACCAGTCGGCGCGCTCGGGATCGCGGGTGAACACCGGCTCCCAGTAGACGCGCTCGCGGCTCGTGCCGTCGGGCTCGATCACGCGCACGGTCGCGGGAGGCAGCTTCGTCACTCCGGCGAGGATCGTGCGCGGAGCCGGTACGACCGAGTGGAAGCTCAGGTAGAGCATCAGGGCGGTGCGGTCGATCGAGGTGTCGGCGACCCCGCCCGCGAGCAGCGCCTGAAGGGTGGAGGCGAAGCGGATCCGCTCCCGCGTCTCGTCGAGGTAGAGCGGCTTGATGCCGAGCCGGTCGCGGGCCATCACGACGCGTCCCGACTCGTGCTCGACGATCACGAAGGCGAACATGCCGAGGAACCGGTCGACGCAGTCCTCGCCCCACTGGGCGTAGGCCTTGCCGATCACCTCGGTGTCGGAGTGGGAGAAGAAGCGGTGCCCCTTCGCCTCGAGCTCGGCGCGCAGCTGCCGGTGGTTGTAGATGCAGCCGTTGAAGACGATCGAGAGCCCGAGCGCCGCGTCGACCATCGGCTGGGAGCCGGCGACCGACAGGTCGATGATCGACAACCGCCGGTGCGCGAGGGCGACCGGCCCGCGCGCCCAGACGCCGTCGCCGTCCGGGCCGCGGTCGGTCAGGCATCCGCTCATCCGGTCGACCGCGGCCACCTCGGCCCGGCGGCCGTCGAGCCGGATCTCGCCCGCGAGTCCGCACATGTCAGGCCCTCACGATCCAGGTGTCCTTCGCGCCGCCGCCGCGGGACGAGTTGACGATCATGCTGCCCTCGGCCGCGACGCGGGTCAGGGCCAGGTCCGCGAGACGGACGTCGGCGGCTCCGGTGCCCGTGACGAAGACGAACGCGCGGAGGTCGACGTGGCGGGGCTGCAGCTCGGTGCCCGAGAAGGACGGCAGCGACGAGAGCCGCACGACCTCCTGCGCGACCCATCCCCGGGGATCCGCGGCGATCGCCGCTCGGCGCTCCGCGACGCGGGCAGCGGGAGCGGAGGGGCCGATCATCACTCCGCGACCGCCGTAGCCGTCGACCGGCTTGGTGACCAGCTCACCGACGCGCTCGAGGACGATGCGGCGCTCGGCCTCGTCCTCGGGCCGGTAGGTCGGGACAGACTCGAGCAGGGGGCGCTCGTCGAGGTAGTAGCCGATGAGCTCGGGGACCGCGCAGTACAGCGCCTTGTCGTCGGCGATGCCGTTGCCGGGCGCGTTCGCCAGGAACACCCCTCCCTCGGCCGCCACGTCGACGATCTCGCGGCCGAGCGGCCGACCGCCCAGGGCGAGGTCGGCGAGCTCGTCGTCCAGGCGCAGGTACAGCACGTCGACCTGCGTGCCGGAGGCGACGACGCGGCCGTCCACCACGTCCAGGTCGCCGAGCTCCAGCAGGAGCATGCCGGCGCCCTCGGCGAGACGGCGGTGCTCGAACCAGGCCGAGCTCCCGGGTCCGCTCGAGAGCAGCGCGAGGACGCTCTCGCGGCCGTCGGCGCGCCGGGATCCGGCAGCGAGGGTGCGGCGCAGGTCGCCGAGGGCTCCGGCCGGATCGACGAGCCCGGCGGGGCGGGGCAGATCGGGCAGGACGTCGTCGAGCAGGGAGCGGATGCCCATCGCGTACGCCAGCCCGCTGGGGTTGCGGAGGTTGTCCTCCAGCACCCGCCAGCCGCCGAACTCGTTCCGGACCAGATCGAAGCCCATGACCGGTCCGCGCACCGCTCCGCGCGGCAGCCGGGCGGCCTCCTCGCGGAAGCCCGCGGTGCCGGCGGGTCGGCGGACGACTCCGTCGCGGACGGCGCGGCCCTCGCCGTAGACGTCCTGCAGGAAGCACTCGAGGGCGCGGGCGCGCTGCTCCAGGCCGGCGGCGAGCTCGCTCCACTCGTGCGCCTGCAGCACGCGCGGGACGAGATCGACGGGGAAGGGACGGTCCTCCTCGCCGAGCCGGAAGGTGATGCCCGCCTCGAGCACGCGCTGATCGCGGGCCTCGTGCAGCTGGGCGAGCCGCTCGGTCCCGAGATCGCGGAAATGCTCGAGGATCGGCTGGTACGCGGTGCGCGGACGCCCGCCGGTCGCCACGGCCTCGTCGCCCGCGCGGACGCGGTAGGTGCGCAGGCTCGGCGCGGGGAGGGTGGGACCGCTGGAGGGCCCGTGGGTCTCGGCCACGACGGAGTCGACGACCGACTCGAGCGTGCCGTGCTCGGCGAAGACCGCGCGCTGGCGGTCGGCCGAGTTGCCGCGGGCGATCAGCGCCTCGGCGAGCGCGCGCACCTGCTCGAGGTCGCCGAGCTCGTCGAGCGCCGGCTGGAGGCGCGCGATCAGGCTGCGCAGCGCCTCCGCGGCGGGAACGGGCCGCGGGTGCTCGGTGTGGTCCAGGAGCTGGCCGGCGAGCCCTCCCCGCGCGGCCTGCCAGGTCGCCGCGCGCTGGATCGGCGGAGGGGTCGAGCGGAACGGCCGGCCCGCCTCGATGTCGAGCTCGGCCGAGCGGACGAGTCCGCGGAACAGACCCGCGATCAGGACCGCGTCGTCGACGAGCGGCATGGCGTCGCAGACGCGCAGCTCGAGCGTCGGAGCATGGGAGGAGGGCCGCACGTCGAAGTAGGCCATCTTCGAGTCGGCGATCACGCCGGTCGCGATCAGGTCGTCGAGGAGGCGGTCGTACTCGGCGGCGGAGGCGAGCGGGCCGGTCGCCCCCGCGCTCGGCCAGCGCTGCCAGATGATCGTGCGGATGCTGGCGTAGCCGGTGTCCTGGCCGTTCCAGTACGGACTGCTCGCGCTCGCCGACAGCAGCACGGGGAGGTCGCGGCCGATCCGCTGCGCGATCTGCACCGCGAGCTCGCGGTCCGAGACCCCGACGTGGATCTGCGTGCCGCAGATCAGCTGCTCGTCCACGAGCATCCGGTACTGCTCCTGCATGCGGCCGTAGCGGCCGGTGCTCGTGAGCTCGAAGTCCGTGTGCTCGGATCGGGGTGCCGTTCCGACGGCGGCGATGCCGATGCCGTCGGGGGCGGCGGCGTCGATGACGGCCCTGCGGAGGGAGAGGAGCTGCTCGCGCAGTCCGTCGAGCGAGTCGACGACCGGCGTGTTCGTCTCGACCGTGGTCCGCTGCAGCTCCGCCGAGAAGTTGTCCTTCGGCAGGCGCGCCAGCACCTGGGGTGCGTGCGCGGAGAGCTGCTTCGTCTCGAGGTCGATCAGGTGGAGCTCTTCCTCCGCGCCGAGTGTGAGTTCTGCGCGCATGCGCCCACCGTACGGCGCTCATGTTTCGAGCAGCTACGGGTTGCCGCCGAGGTGCCGGAGGTGCGGGGCGTCAGACGGCGGTCGGCAGGCCGAGCCCCTCGACGACCTCGGCGCCGGTCAGTCGCTCGAGCGCGGAGCCCGGGAGGAGGATCTTGGAGCGGCGCACCCCACTGCCGATCACGACGAGCGGGCGCAGGAGCACGCGCGAGTCGACGAGCCCCCGCCACTCGGCGTGGAGGCCGACGGGGGTGATCCCGCCGTACTCCATCCCCGACTCCTCGACGGCGCGGTCCATCGGCAGGAACGAGGCCTTGCGGACGTCGAGGAGGCGCCGCACGGCTCCGTTGACGTCCACCCGCGAGTCGGCGAGCACGACGCAGGCGGCGATCCGCTCCTGCCCGGCCCGGGACCCGGCGACCAGGACGCAGTTGGCGAGATCGGCGTCGTCGAGGCCGTAGTGCGCCTTCGTCGCCGCGGTGTCCGAGAGCGCCGGGTCGATCCCGACGACTCCGAGATCGGCGAGCACGCCGTCGCGCCGCGCGGCGTCGAGGACGCCTGCGGGGAGCAGCTCGGGGTGCTCGGAGGCGGGGACGGGCACGAGCGAGCCGAGAGCGGCGGTCATGGGGACTCCTCGGTGAGAGAACGGGTCCACCCATGGTGTCACCCGAGCACCGCGCCGCCGCGGTCGGAGTGCACGACGGGTCCGGCGGCGGCGCGACCTCAGGAGTCGAAGCCGAGGCCGAGCGCGTCGAGCGAGCGCAGGAGCACGTTGCGGCGCCCGCCGTCGTGGTCGGCGCGGTCGAGCGACCAGCGGGTCGCCTGGATGCCCACCGTGGCGAAGGGCTCGGGCGGGAAGGGCAGCGGCCTCGAGCGCACCATCTCGAGCTCGGTCCGCTCGGTCGGCCGCCCCGCCAGGAGGTCCAGCAGCACGTCCGCCGCGAAGGCCGTCGTGCCGACTCCGAGCCCGGTGTAGCCCGCCGCGTAGGCGACCCGGCCGCCCAGTGCCGTGCCGTAGAACGCCGCGAACCGCGTGCTGGTGTCGATGACCCCGCCCCAGCGGTGGCTGAAGCGGACGCCCGCGAGCTGCGGGAACGTCGTGAGGAAGTGAGAGGCGAGGGCGCGGTAGGTCTCGGGGCGGTCCTCGTAGCGCGAGCGGATGCGTCCGCCCGGGTGGTACACCGCGTCGTAGCCGCCCCAGAGGATCCGGTCGTCGGCGGTGCGGCGGTAGTAGTGGAACTGGTTGGCCACATCGCTGACTCCCTCGCGCCCCCGCCAGCCGATCGCGTCGAGCTGCCGGGCGTCGAGCGGCTCCGTCATCAGGACGTGGTCGTAGACGGGCACCGTCATCAGGCGCGTGCGCGCGAGGAGGGAGGGGAAGGCGCTCGTGCCGAGGATCGCGCGGGCCGCGTCGACGGATCCCTCCGCGGTGCGCACCCGCACGCCCGCCGGGGTCCGCTCGAGGCCCAGAACCCGGCTGCCCTCGTGGATCTCGACGCCGAGCTCCTCGGCCACGCGGGCCAGCTCGCGCACGAGCTTCCCGGGGTGCACGAGCGCGCACTGCTCGGCGGGCACCACCAGTCCCGCGAGGTAGCTGGGCGAGTCGACGAGGGAGCGGATGCCGGCGGCGTCGAGGAAGCGCGCACCCGCGACCCCGTCGGCCTCCGCCAACCCGGCGACCTGGTACTCCTCGGTCGCCACCGAGAGCGAGCCGGTGCGCTCGAAGTCGCAGTCCATGCCGTGGGTCTCGATCGCCTCCTGCATCCCGTCGAGGTTCTCGACGCCCAGACGCTCGAGCTGGTCGGCCTCCCGGGGCCAGCGCGCCAGGCCGTTCTCGCGTCCGTGGGTGAGGCTCGACTCGACGAAACCGCCGTTGCGACCGGACGCGGCCCAGCCGATCGAACGGGCCTCGAGCAGGACGACCCGGCGGTCGGGCTCGCGCTCCTTCGCCCGCAGTGCGCTCCAGAGGCCGGTGTAGCCCCCGCCGACGATCACGAGGTCGGCACGGCTCGCGCCGGTCAGCCGCGGAGGGGGCGCCGGGGCGACCTCGAGCCAGAAGACGCCGTGGCGGGAGCCGGAGAGGGAGGAGTCGATCGCGGAGGAGGAGGGGGCGTCGCGTTCGAAAACAGTCGTCGATCGGGGCATGATGCACCCATTCAGTCAGTGATCATCAGGTTCTGCAACCGGATCCGTCGAATCGCCGCATCGCGGCGGCACCCTCGGCTCCCTCCCTGCCCCGCCCGCGCGCCCCGCCGTACACTGCGAGGGAACGGGGAGGGGTCATGCGAGGACGCCGGAGGAACGAGCGGAGTCTCGGCTCGTCCGCGACGGCTCCGGCCGTCGGCGCCGCTCCCGATCGCTCCGACGCCGACGACGTCACCCCCGGCCTGCGCATCGCCGCCGCCTGGTCGTGGCGGGTGCTCGCGGTCGCCGCGGTCCTCTGGCTCGTCGTGAAGCTGGTCTCCCTCGTCCCGGTCGTCGTCGTGCCGGTGCTCGTCGCGCTGCTCCTGACCGCCCTGCTGACTCCGCTGCGCGACCGGCTCGAGAGCCTGCGCCTGCCGCGCGGGCTCGCCGTGCTCGTCTCGATCCTCACGCTGCTGCTGGCGCTCGCCGGCCTGATCGCCCTCGTCGTCGTGCAGGCCCGCGCCGGCTTCGGCGGCATCGGGCAGCGCACCCTCGACGCGGTGGACGACGTCGAGGAGTGGGTGCGGGAGCTCGGATTCACGCAGGTGCAGCTGAGCGACTGGGCGCAGAGCGCGATCACCTGGGCCGACGCGCAGGCCGCGACCCTCGCCTCCGGAGCCCTCGCCGTCGGCTCGCAGGTCGCCGAGGTCTTCGCCGGCACTCTGCTCACCCTCTTCTCGCTGATCTTCCTGCTGCTGGACGGGCGGCGGATCTGGTCGTGGGCCCTGCGCCTGCTGCCGCTCCCGGCCCGGGCGCCGCTGCTCACGGGCGCCGCGGCCGGCTTCGAGGCGCTCACCCAGTTCGTGCGGGCGCAGCTCGGCGTCGCCGCGATCAACGCGACCGGCATCGGCATCGGAGCGCTCGCCCTGCAGCTCCCCCTCGTCGTGCCGATCATGGTGACGGTGTTCCTGGGCTCGTTCGTGCCGTTCCTCGGCGCGATCGTGACCGGAGCGCTCGCGGCGCTGGTCGCGCTGCTCTTCATCGGGCCGGTGGCGGCGCTGGTCATGATCGGCGTGGTGATCGTGGTGCACCTGCTCGAGGGGCACGTGCTGCAGCCGCTGATCCTCGGCTCGGCGGTGAAGGTGCATCCGCTCGCCGTCGTGCTCGGTGTGGCCACCGGACTCGAGGTGGCGGGGCTGGCCGGCGCGCTCTTCGCGGTGCCGGTGATCGCGACGGTCAACTCCGGTGTCACGGCGATGCGGGACCGATCGGCCGCCCTGCACGACCGGGCCGCCGCGTGAGCGCGCACCCCCTCGATCCGGCCGAGGTGCCCGGATCGGCGGTGCTGCCCGCGCTCGCCTGCCCGGTGTGCGGGGCGGGACTCGCCCCCGACGCGCTGCCCCGGCCCTCGCTCCTGCGCTGCGCGGACGGGCACAGCGCGGACATCGCCCGGCAGGGCTACGTCTCGCTCCTGCGCGGGAGGCACGCGACGTCCGGCGACACCGCCGCGATGGTGCAGGCGCGGGAGGAGCTGCTCGGCTCCGGGCACTACCGCAGGATCCAGGACGCGGTCGCGGCCGCGGTGCCGGGCGGTGCGCGACTCGTCGTCGACCTCGGCTGCGGGACGGGCGCGTACCTCGCCGCGGTCCTCGACGCGCATCCGGACGCGAGCGGACTCGGACTCGACCTCTCGGCGCCGGCCGCCCGCCGCGCCGCTCGGGCGCACCCCCGCGCCGCGATCGCGACCGCGGACCTCTGGCAGCCCCTCCCCCTGGCCGACGGCTGCGCCGACGCGCTGCTCACCGTCTTCGCCCCGCGCAACGCCCCCGAGATGCTCCGCGTGCTGCGGCCGGGAGGGACGGCCGTCGTCGTCACCCCGCGCGAGCGGCACCTGCACGAGATCCGCCCGGTCTTCGGGATGCTCGGGATCGACGCGGGCAAGGCCGAGCGGCTCGACGAGCAGCTCGCCGGGTTCTCGCTCGCCGAGCGCCGCGAGCTCGACTACGAGGTGTCGATGTCGCCGGCCGAGCTGCGCGCCGAGGTGCTGATGGGCCCGAGCGCCCACCACGTGGACGCGGCGGTGCTCGACGCGGCACTGGCCGGGCGCGACGGTCCCACGGTGGTGACCGTCGCGGTCACGGTGTCGGTGTTCCTCCGGGCGTGACGCTCAGGCGCCGGTACGACTCGCGCAGGCGCTCAGTACGACTCGCGCAGGCGCTCCTGGTCGACGACGGCCGCGCGGTCCGAGAGCCGGCGGAGTCCGGCGAGCGGCTGCGCCATGCGGTGGTTGGTGCGCAGGACCGGCTCGACGCGGTCGAGGAACGCCCAGTAGCCGGCCGTCACGGGGCACGCGTTCTCGCCGAGCCGCACCTTCGGGTCGAACCGGCAGCCGCCGCAGTAGTCCGACATGCGGTTGATGTAGGCGCCGCCCGAGGCGTAGGGCTTCGTGGCCACCACGCCGCCGTCGGCGTGCTGGGACATGCCGATGACGTTCGCCGGCATCACCCACTCCGTGCCGTCGACGAAGACGTCGACGAACCAGTCGTTCAGCTCCGCCGGATCCCAGCCGCGCTGGAGGCCCCAGTTGCCGAGCACCATCAGGCGCTGGATGTGGTGCGCCCAGCCGTGACGACGAACGTCGTCCAGCGTCTCGTGCAGGCAGTTGGCCTCGATGCCCGACGGGTCGAGCTCGAGCAGCGCGGCGGGCAGCGGGGCGGAGGCGCCGAGGGCCCTGCTGCGCGTGCGGTACTCCGGGCCCAGGTGCCAGTAGAGGTGCCAGACGTAGTCGCGCCAGCCCATGATCTGCCGGACGAAGCCCTCGACGCCCGCGAGCGGTGCACCTCCGGCGGCGTGCTCGGCGACGACGGCGTCGATCACCTCGCGGGGGTCCAGGAGGCCCAGGTTCATCGGGGCGCTCAGCAGCGAGTGCGCCATCGTCCAGTCGCCCGAGAGCATGGCGTCCTCGTAGGGGCCGAAGTCCTGCAGGCGCGAGGACGCGAAATCGGCGAGCGCCTCCTGCGCCTCGGCGGGAGTCGCGGCGAAGCGCCGAGGACCGTCCTCGCCGACGAGGTGCACGGCTCCCTCGTGCTCCCACCGCGCGAGATCCGCGCGGACCTCCTCGTCGATGTCGTCCTCCACCGGCCACCACGGATCCGGCAGCCCGAGCCTCGCCGCGCCCTTCGGCGGCGGCTGTCGGTTGTCGTGGTCGTAGTTCCAGCGTCCGCCCTCGGGCTGGTCGCCGCGCATCAGCACGCCGGTGCGCTCGCGGCTCCACCGGTAGAAGTCCTCGAGCAGGAGCCGCGAGCCGGCCCGCGCGAGCGCCCACTCGCGGAAGTCCTCCTCCTCGGTCACGAAGCCGCGGCTGGGGAGCACGCTCATGCCCAGTCGCCGGGCCAGTCGGCGGCCGCCGCGGGTGGGCGGATCGATCACCTCGAGGTCGTCGCGGCCCTCGAGCGCCTCGGCGAACGTCTCGGCGCGCACGTACTCGACGCGGTCGCCGAGCTCGCGGGCGCGGTGCCGCAGCGCCGAGAGCCACAGCTGCGCCTTCGCGCGGTGCATCGGCCGACGCCCGAACGCCGACCGCGCCTCCACGAGCAGCATCGGGCCGCCGTCGTCGAACAGCGGGCCGAGCTGGCCGATGACGCTCCAGCGGGTGCGGGTGGGGATGCTCATGCCCGTCACGCTAGGCGCGCGATCCGGGGGCGGCTAGGAGTTGCGCCGGGCGGCGGAGTCGTCGTGCGGTCGGCGCGCACCGGCACGGATGTGCAGGCGCAACGCCTTGCACCGCGCGGCGGGATGGAGTTCCCTCGACTCGAGGCGGCCGACCGGTGCGCCTCGGACGCGACGAAGCGAGGAACCGCCATGGCACACGACGACGAGACCCCCGGTACCGCCACCGAGGCGCGACGGGGCCGCCACGCGGCCGAGACCGCGAACACGACCGAGACCCCCGACGGCGAGTACACCTCGACCGACGGCGTCTCGCACACCGCCACCGACGACCGGGGCAGCTACGTGGACACCTCGGTGCACGAGGAGACGTCGACCGAGGAGGGCAGCTACGTCGACACCGACACGGCGGGACCCGACTCCGACGCCGAGGGCGAGTACACCGACCGCGACGAGTGAGCGCGCGACGGCCGGGAGTCACTCCCCGGCCGCGCGGGCCCGCCCGGCGATCCGGAGTCGGATCAGCCGGTACGCCGCTCCGACCGCGAAGACGGCCGCGCCGGCGAGGATCGACGGCAGCGGCAGGGTCGCGACGAGCAGGACGCAGCCGAGCGCCCCTCCGATCGCGACGATGCGGGGGTAGAGGCGGGCGTCGCGCTCCTGCGTGAGCGCCGCGACGTTGGCGACCAGGTAGTAGAGCAGCACGCCGAACGACGAGAAGCCGATCGCCGACCGCAGATCGGCGACCGAGACGAGCAGGATCACCACGGCGCCGAGCACGATCTCGGCCCGGCGGGGCACCTGCCGCACCGGATCCACGTGCGCGAGCATCCGGGGCAGGTCGCCCTCGCGCGCCATGGCCAGGCTCGTGCGGCCGATGCCGGCGATCAGGGCGAGCAGGGCCCCGAGCGACGCGGCGGCGGCGCCGATCCGGACGACCGGTCCGGTCCACGGCCAGACCGCCGCGGCCTCGGCGAGGGGCTCGGTCGAGCTCGCGAGGCGCTCGGGCCCGAGCGCGAGCAGCAGCGCGGCCCCGACGACGGCGTAGACCACGACGGCGAGTGCGAGGGCCCCGAGGATCGCGCGCGGGATCGTCCGCGCGGGGTCGCGCACCTCCTCGCCCATCGTGGCGATACGGGCGTAGCCGGCGAAGGCGAAGAAGAGCAGGCCCGCCGACTGCAGCACTCCGAGCGGGCCGATCGTGCCGACTCCGCCGGTCGCCGGTGCCGTCGAGGGCGGGGAGGCGAGGGCGGCGACGACCACGAGCGCCAGCACGGCCAGGACGATCGCGACGATGATCCGGGTGGCGAGCGCGGTGCGGGTCACGCCGAGCGCGTTGACACCGACGAGAGCGGCGACGGCCAGCACCGCGACCGGCCGCTCCCAGCCGGTCGGCGCCGCGTAGGCCGCGAAGGTCAGGGCCATCGCCGCGCAGCTGGCTGTCTTGCCGATGACGAACCCCCAGCCGGCGAGGAAGCCGGGCCACTCGCCCAGGCGCTCCCGGCCGTAGACGTAGGTGCCGCCCGAGCGCGGGTACTGCGCTGCGAGCTGCGCCGACGAGGACGCGTTCGCGAAGGCCACGAGCGCCGCGAGGGCGAGACCCGCCAGCAGCCACGGGCCGGCGGCCGCGGCCGCCGGGGCGAAGGCGGCGAAGACGCCCGCTCCGATCATGGAGCCGAGTCCGATGACGACGGCGTCGCCGGTTCCGAGGCGGCGGGCGAGGGAGGCGGGCGGAGTCACCGGACACTTCTACCGCACCGAGGGGGACGGGAGGTGGACCGGTCGTCGCGGACTCCAGGATCGCGCTTCAGCCGGGCTTCAGCGCGGCGGTCGTAGCCTGGCCCGAGCCGCGCTGCGTCGCGGGACGTGCTCGGAGGACGCCATCCGCATCCTGGTCGTCGACGACGAGATCAACCTGCTGCGCGCGCTCGAGACGGGGCTCGAGGCCGAGGGCTTCGCGGTCGACACGGCCACCACCGGCACGGACGCCCTCTGGCTCGCGCAGGAGGCGGAGTACGCGGCGATCGTGCTCGACCTGATGCTCCCCGATGTCAGCGGGTTCCGGGTCTGCGAGCGCCTGCGCGCCGCCGAGGACTGGACGCCCGTCCTGATGCTGACCGCCAAGGACGGCGACCTGGACCAGGTGGAGGCGCTGGACACCGGCGCCGACGACTACCTCACCAAGCCCTTCTCGTTCCCCGTGCTCGTCGCCCGGCTGCGGGCGCTCATCCGCCGGGGCGCGGCCGAGCGGCCCGTCGTCCGGGTGGTGGGCGATCTGATGCTCGATCCGGCCTCGCGGCGCGTGGAGCGGGGCGGCGTGCCGATCCCGCTGACCGCGCGGGAGTTCAGCGTGCTCGAGTACCTCGTCTCGCGCGCCGGCGACGTGGTCTCCAAGCGCGACGTCCTCGGCGCCGTGTGGGACTTCGACTTCGACGGCGACCCCAACATCGTCGAGGTCTACGTCCGCACGCTCCGCAACAAGATCGACCGGCCGTTCGGAGTCGAGACCATCCGGACGCAGCGCGGCGCCGGCTACTCGCTGGTCGCCCCGTGAGGCGCGTGCGCACCCGGATCACGCTCGCCGCCGCCGCCGTGGTCGCGCTCGCGGGCGTGCTGGGCGGCGTCGTGTTCACCCTGGTGCTCTCCTGGGTCCTCGCGGCGAGCGCCTCGACGGCGGCCGAGACGGAGGCCGAACGCGTGGTCTCCCTGGTCGGGAGCGGCGGAGCGGAGGCGGTCCGCGCGTCGGAGGGAGTGGTGCAGCTCGTCGTCGACGGCCGGGTGGTCGCGGCGGGCGAGGACGCGGAGGACCTGCCGGCGCTGGCGACCGAGGAGGGCGAGGACCCCGTCACCGTGGCCGTCGACGACGAGGATCCGCTGGTCGTCGCCGCGCAGGAGCTCGACGACGGGTCGCTGGTGGTGGTCGGCGTGCCGGACGAGGGCCGGGCCGAGGCGGTCGCGACCACGATCGCGCTGCTCGCCGTGGCGGTCCCGCTGCTCGTCGCCTTCGTCGCGGCCCTCTGCTGGGTGGTCGTCGGGCGGGCGCTGCGCCCCGTCGACCGGATGCGCGCCGAGGCCGAGGCGGTCACCGCCGCAGAGCTCGACCGCCGGGTCGCGGAGCCCGGCTCGGGCGACGAGATCGATCGGCTCGCGCGCACCCTCAACCGCATGCTCGAGCGTCTCGAGAGCGCGCAGGAGCGGCAGCGCCGCTTCGTCTCGGACGCCTCGCACGAGTTGCGCTCCCCCGTCGCGGCACTGCGGCAGACCGCGGAGGTGGCGCTCGCGCATCCCGACCGCCTCGACTCCGCCCGGCTCGCCACGACCGTCGCCGAGGAGTCGGTGCGGATGGGCGGGCTGATCGAGGGACTGCTGCTGCTCGCCCGCGCCGACGAGGCGCGGCTCGCGATCGCCGGGGCGCCGGTGGACCTCGACGACCTGGCGCTGCGCGAGGTGCGGCGGCTGCGCGACTCGGGCGTCGAGGTGGACGCGAGCGGCGTCTCGCCCGTGCAGGCCGTCGCCGACGAGGTCCTGCTCTCGCGGGCGCTGCGGAACCTGGTCGACAACGCGGTGCGGCACCGCTCGGCGCGGATCGCTCTCGCGACGCGGGCCGACGGCGACGGGGCCCTGATCGTGGTGGACGACGACGGCCCGGGGATCCCCGTGGCCGAGCGCTCGCGGGTGCTCGGCCGGTTCGTGCGGCTCGACGAGGGGCGCGCGCGGGACGCCGGAGGATCGGGGCTGGGGCTCGCGATCGTGGCTGAGATCGCGGGGGCGCACGGCGGGACCGTGACCATCGAGGACGCGCCGCTGGGCGGGGCGCGCGTGGCGATGCGGATACCCCGGGAGCGCTGAGCTCGGATCAGTCGCGGCTGCGCCGACCCGGGTGGCGGCGTCGGCCCGCGCGCGCACGGTCCCGCGCTTCAGGCTGGCTTCAGCGGTGGCTCGCGAGAGTGGTCACGGCGTCGAGGAACGGCGCCGGAGAAGGAGCCGATCATCATGCAGAAGAAGACGACGATCATCGCCGGAGCGGCCGGAGTCCTCGTGCTCCTCGGAGTCGGCACCGGGATCGCCTACGCCGCGACCGACGGCTTCGAGGGGTCCGACCGGCTGACCGGAGCGGATCTGGACCGGGCCAGCGAGGCCGCGCTCGCCGAGATCGGCGGCGGCACCGTGACGTCGGCCGAGCGCGACGACGACGGCGTGCCCGGCTACGAGCTGGAGCTGCGCGGCGACGACGGGCTCGAGTACGACGTGCGGCTCGACGAGTCCTTCGAGGTGCTGTCCGCGGACGCGGACGACGACGACCGCGCCGTCGCGGGCGGCTCCGCGGGCACCGCCTCGGACGCCTCCGAGGCCCCCGCCGCTCCCGCAGGGGCCGTCGACCCCGACGACCTCACCGGCGACGAGCTGGCCCGCGCCTCCGAGGCCGCGCTGGCGGCCGTCGGCACGGGCACCGTGACCGAGGCCGAGCGGAGCGACGACGCCGACCACGCCTACGACGTCGAGGTCACGCGCGAGGACGGCACCGACGTGGACGTCGACCTCGACGCCGGCTTCGCGGTGGTCGCGACGAACGACTGACGTCGGAGTGGGCGGGGGCGATCAGCCCCCGCCGTTCCCGTTCCCGTTGCCGTTGCCGTTCCCGTTGTTGCCGGAGTCGCCGGAGCTGCCGGAGTTGCCACTGTTGCCGCCGTTGCCGCCGTTGCCGTTTCCGCCGGTGCCGTTGCCCGGCGACTCCCCGGCGGGCGGCTCCTCGGCCGGCGGCTCCTCGGCGGGCTCCGACACCGCGGGGTCCGGAGCCTCCTCCTCGGGCGACTCCTCCTCGACGGGAGCGGTCTCCTCCGGCACCGGAGAGGGAGCATCCTCGGTCTCGACCGGAGCGGGCTCCTCCTCGGCGGGGGCCTCCTCGAGGGGAGCCTCCTCGGCGGGCTCCTCCTCCTGGGTCTCCTCGGGAGAGGGGGCGGGAGTCGGGACCGCGGCGATCGCGGCCGCGAGGTCGCTCCGCACCGCCTCGATCTCGGCCTGGACGGCCGAGGCGCGCTCGGCGGTCACGCTGCCGGCCTCGAGAGCGGCGTTCAGAGCGGCCTGCAGGGCCTCGAGCTCGCTCAGGGCGCCGGCGAAGTCGTCGACGGAGGCCCGCTCCGCGACGGCGACGACCGCGTCGTCGAGCGTCTGCGCGGTGGCGTCGTCGATCGAGGAGTCGGACGCGGAGCAGCCCGAGAGGACGAGGACCGCGGCCAGGACGGCGGCGGGCCAGGAGCGGCGCGCGATCACGAGCGGATGCTCTCGCGCAGGCGCTGCAGGTGCTCGCCGAGCTCGCCGTCGACGGCGGGGAGCGGCGTCTGCTGGTCGCCGCCGAGCAGCACGACGGCGAGCCCCACGGCGATCGCCACCAGAGCCAGCACCAGCACCAGCAGCCACGGATTGGGTCCGCCCCGGCGCTGCGGAGCGCGGCGGAGCGGGACGGCGGCGGTCGCCGGAGCACCGGCGACGGGTGCGGGGGTCGTCCCCGTGCCGGAGGGCAGCACGGACGTGGCTCCGGTCGCGCGCTCGTGCACCGGGTACACCGCGGTGGCGTCGGCGGTCGTGCCGATCAGCTCGGTGGTGCCGATGAGCTCGGTCGCGCCGATGACCTCGGTGGTGCCGACCGGCTCGGTGCGCACCGCGGTCGGCGGGACATCGGGCAGGACGATCGCCGTCGGCGGCCCGTCGCGGCGGGGGTCGATGAGCTTGCGCGCCGACTCGGCCACCTCGAGCGCGGTCGGGCGCTCCTCCGGCTCGCGACGGGTCATCGCGCCCAGGAGCCCGGACCAGCCGCTGCCCAGCGACGCCGACACCTCGGGGTCGCGCAGCAGGCGCGCGAGCGTGACCTCGATCGCGGTGCCCGTGAAGGGGCGCTTGCCGGTGAGCGACTCGAGCAGCACCAGTCCGAGGGAGTAGATGTCGCTCGCCGCGGTGAGCGGCTGCCCGTGGGCCTGCTCCGGGCTGAGGTAGGCGGCGGTGCCGATGAGGGTGCCCGGCGAGGTGATGCGGGTCGCGTCGATCAGGTAGGCGATGCCGAAGTCGGCGAGCTTGGGCCGGAACTCGCGGCTCGTGAGCGGGCTCGGCACGAGCAGGACGTTCGACGGCTTCACGTCGCGGTGGACCACTCCGGCGGCGTGCACCGTGTGCAGCGCCTCACCGAGATCGGCGGCCATCGCGGCGACGTCGTTGGGAGCGACCGGGCCGGTGGCGAGCCGCTCGGACAGGCTCGGACCCTCGGCGAGCTCCATGACCATGTAGGCCTGCCCCCCCCGTGTCGTCGCCGCCGTCGTGCGCGTCGTACAGGGTGACCAGCGCTGGGTGGTTGAGAGCAGCGAGCAGACGGATCTCGGACGACTTGCGCTGCAGGTCCTGCGCGTCGTCGATGCCGGCCGCGAACATCTTCAGGGCCACCGAGCGGCCGAGGATCTCGTCGCGCGCGCGGTAGACGGTCGCCATGCCACCGCGGCCGATCAGCTCCTCGATCGTGTACCGGTCGCCGACCGTCGTTCCGACGACACGGGTCTCGCCCGTTCGGTGCGATGCCACGGGGTTCCTCCTCGCGCGGTGGGTGCTGCGGCTTCTGCCGCGCCCCCCGGTGCGACCGTCGCTCCAGGGTAGTACGTCGCGCCTGCGGGCCGTAGGGGCCACGGGACGCTGTCAAGCGGGTGCCCCGCCTGCGGGGGCGGACGTAGCGTCGAGACCATCCAACGGAGGGAACAGCATGACGCACCACGACGGCCAGGGATCGACGCACGACGACGACCACGGATCGACCCTCGAGGACCAGGGGTCGACCATCGGGAAGCCCGAGGGAGCAGCGGCGCCGACGTCGAGCGAGAGCGAGACCATCGAGAAGGACATGACGGAGTCGCCCGGCAGCGAGCGCGAGACCGCGGCGAAGCAGGACAGCGCTCCGGACGAGAGCGCGACCGAGGTCTCGGGCGAGGCCGAGGTCAAGGCCGTGCCCGGCACGGGCGGACCGGACGACGTCGGAGACGTCGAAGTGCCCCCGGGCGAGGTGCACCTGAACGGCAAGCCGTTTCCGGGTCATGCCGGAACGGCATGATCCGACACGACCCGGAAATCCTCTTTCAGCGGCTGCGCCGCGGGGTCATGCCGGAACGGCATGATCCGACACGACCCGGACATCCTCTTTCAGCGGCTGCGCCGCGGGGTCATGCCGGAACGGCATGACGCCTGAGGCTCGAGAACTGTTGCCTGAGGCCCCGACCCGCTAGAGCTCGATCGGCTCCAGCACCGACGGGTCGTGCCGGTCGACCGTGCGGGAGTTGTTGACCCGCCGGTCGACCGGGTACGCCGTGATCGTCGAGGCCATCGCGACCGAGGCGCGATCGAGGGTCGCGAGCATCTCCTCCGCGGAGTCGAGCGGCTCGGGGCGCAGCCACTGGTCCCGGACGTCGGGGGTGAGGAAGACCGGCATCCGGTCGTGCACCTCGCCCGAGGCGTCGCGCGCCTCTCGGGTGATGATCGTGAACGAGACCCGCCACTCCTCGCCCTCCTTGCGCGCCGTGTAGAGGCCGGCCGCCGCCAGGATCGGCTCCTCCCCGTGCAGGAACCAGGGCTGCTTGCCGTCGGCGCGCGCCTCCCACTCGTAGTAGCCGCGCATCGGCACGATCGCGCGCTGCTTGGCGAAGGCGCTGCGGAAGAGCCCGTTCGACGCGACCGACTCGAGCCGGGCGTTGATGGGCGACGGACCCTTCCCCTTCGCCCACGAGGGCGTGAAGCCCCAGGTCGCGAGCTCGACCTCGCGCTGCACGTCGTCGTCGTGCCGGCGCTCGCGCACGATCGGCGCGGAGTCGGTCGGGGCCACGCTGAGATCGGGCGCCCAGTCGGCGGCCCTCCCGCCGGCCGCGACGAACTCCCGGATCAGCTCGTCGGTCGTGGAGTCCATCGCGAATCGTCCGCACATGATGCGAACGCTACGCCGCAGGACCGACGGCGGCCAGGAGCGGGTCGCGGCGGGTCCGGCGGATCGTGGCGACGGCGAGCCCCGCGACCATGACCGCGCCTCCGATCAGCTCGCCGATCGACGGCGCCTCGCCGAGGAGCGCCCAGGCCGAGAGCACGCCGATCACCGGCACCAGGAGGGTGAACGGCACGACCGACGCCGCCGGGTAGCGGGCGAGGAGCGAGTTCCAGATGCCGTAGCCGACGAGCGAGGCGAACACCGCGGTGTAGAGCGTGCTGAGGATCGCGGCGACCGAGAGGCTCGACAGCGCGCTCGCCACCGTCTGCGGGCCGTCGACCAGCAGGGAGAGCAGCAGGGCGGGAACGGGCACCACCAGCGCCGACCACACGACGAGCGAGAGGCCGGAGGCGCCCTTCGCGCGGCGGGTCAGCACGTTGCCGATGGCCCACGACAGCGCGGCGGCGAGGGTCACGACGAACGGCAGCCACGGGGCGCTCGCCCCGTGCGAGACCGCCACGACCACGAGTCCGGCGACGCCGACCAGCAGCCCGGCGACCTGGCGGGGAGTGGGCCGCTCGCGAAGGGCGACCGACGCGATCACCACGGTCAGCACGATCTGCGCCTGGAGGACGAGCGAGGCGAGCCCGGCGGGCATGCCGAGGGCGAGGGCGAGGTAGAGCAGCGCGAACTGGCCCAGGCTCATGAAGAGGCCGATCACGGCGATGCTGCGGAACGGCGCGCTCGGCCGGGGCACGAGGAACACGGCCGGCACGGCGACCACGACGAAGCGCAGGGCGAGGAACAGCAGCGGCGGCACGTCGACCAGACCCACGTCGATGACGACGAAGTTCAGCCCCCAGAGCAGCACGACGAGGAGGGCGAGGAGGGTGTGCCGGCGGGTCATGGCTCCAGACAAGCGCACCCGATTCGACAGCACCAGCGCAGGTCGCTACCGCCGACCCGGTAGCGTGCGTTCATGATCGAGCCCTCGGCCCTCCGCGCCCTGATCGCCGTGCGCGACTGCGGCACCGTCGCCGCGGCGGCAGAGGCGCTCGGATTCACTCCGTCCGCCGTGTCGCAGCAGCTCAAGCGGCTCGAACGGCAGTCGGGCGGCGCGGTCGCCCAGCGCGCGGGGCGCTCGGTGCTCCTCACCGAGCACGGGCGCTCGCTGGCCGACCGCGGAGAGCGCCTCCTGGCCGAGCTCGAGGCGCTCGAGCACCTGGGAGCGACACCCGCCGAGGAGGTGACCGGCACGCTGCGCATCGCCGCGTTCTCGACCGCGATGCGCGGGCTGCTCGTGCCGGCGCTGGCCGTGATCCGCGAGCGCGCCCCGGGACTCCGGATCACGCTCGACGAGCTCGACCCGTGGGAGGCGGCGCAGCGGCTCGAGCGCGGCGCCGCCGATCTCGCGGTGCTGCACGACTGGCCGGGGCTCTCGCTCGAGCTCCCCTCGTCGATCGAGACCGAGACGCTGCTGGAGGATCGGGCCGACGTCCTGATCCACCGGGGGCACCCGCTGGCCTCGAGCCCGGCGCTCGCTCCGAGCCGTCTCGCGGACGAGACGTGGGTGAGCATCCCGGCGGGGGCCATCTGCCACGCCTGGCTGCTGCGCACCTTCGCCGGCACCGGACGCCTGCCCGACATCGCCTACTACGACGAGGACTTCAGCACCCACATCGCGCTCGTCGAGGCGGGGGCCGCCGTGGCGCTCGTGCCGCGCCTCGGCCGCGAGCCGCTGCCGGAGGCGGTGGTCGCCGTCCCCGCCGTGGACCCGGTCTCGACGCGGGTCGTCTCGGCGGCCTGGCGCCGCTCGAGCCGGGGCAGCCCGGCGCGGACCCTGGTGCTCGAGGCGCTGAGGACCGTGGCGCCCTGAGCAGCACGGGCCCTCGAGCGCCGTGGTTCAGAGGGCGGCGGCGTGCTCCCGCGCCGGCACCCGGCTCTTCGCCGACCAGTACCGCATGAGCGCTCCGGCGAGGATCGAGCCGAGCGCCCCCGCGGCCAGATCGGCGAGCGTGTCCTCGTAGGCCACGAAGATCGACTCGTCGACGAAGCGGTGGCCCGCCCACTCGCCCCACTCCCACAGCACTCCCGCCGTCGTGCCGAAGCACGCGCAGAGCACGATCGCCGGAGCGAGCGGCCCGCGCTCCCCCGCCACGGTCGGGACCACTCCGGCCCGCGCCGCGACGATGTACGCGACCGCGGCCGCCAGCCCGTTCAGGGTGAAGTGCACCACCAGGTCCCACGCCGCCCACGCCCGGTACAGCTCGAGCACGCTGCTCCAGGAGGCGACGAGGAGCGAGACGCCGAACGCCGCGTCGAGCGCCGGCCGGATGCCGAGGAAGCGCGTGAGCACGAGCCCGATCGACGACAGCGCGAACACGGCGACGTCGACGACGCCCCAGCCGACGGCCGCCGCGACGATGCTCGCCGCTCCCAGCATCCGGACGGCGTCCGCGAACCACTCGCCGCGGGTGCGCGGCGGCTGGAGGAACGTGTCGACGAGGACGGCGGCGCTCACGGTGCCGTGAACCGCAGCACGGCCTGGACCGGCTCGTGGTCGGAGGCGGCGGCCCCGTCGTAGCGGACCGCGTTGACGCCCGTCGAGACGACCTCGAAGGCGCCGGCGGTCACCGCCAGCCAGTCGATGCGCCGACCCGGGCGCGGAGCACGGTAGTTGGAGTAGGTGCCCCACCCGGGCGTCAGGTGCCGGCCCGCGACGACCCAGGAGTCGGCGAGCCGGCCGCCGTCGAGCAATGCGCGGTAAGGGGCGGAGCCGGCGTCGGTGTTCGCGTCGCCCATGACGATCGCCGGACGGTCGAGCGCGACGACCCGCTCGGCCAGCAGCCGGGCCGAGTGCAGCCGGGAGTTCCGCGAGAGGTGGTCGAAGTGGGTCGACACGACGGTCAGCTCGCGGTTCGTCGCGTGGTCGACGAGCTCGGCGATCACCGCCGTGCGCGGGATCCGGTTGCCCCAGCTGCGCGATCCGGCGGCGTCCGGGGTGTCGGACAGGGCGATCTGCGACCAGTGGCGCACGGCGAAGCGGCGTCGGTCGACGAAGAGCATCACGCGCTCCCCTCCGCGATCGGGATCGCGACCGAAGCCCATGCCCTCGAAGGAGGGGCCGAGCACGTCCTGCACGAAGGCCGCCTGATCGGGCAGCGCCTCCTGCACTCCGAGGATCGCCGGGCGCTCGGTCTCGAGCAGGCGCCGCACCAGCGGCTGCCGACGGTCCCAGAGGTCGATCGCCCGCGAGGTGAGGCGCGGCATGCGCCGACGGATGTTGTAGGTCATCACGTGCAGCTCGGGCGCCTCGGTCGGACCGATCAGGGGCGTCGGGTCGGTCATGCCTCCACACTACGTGCGCCGCCCGAGCCCGACCCGGAGGCTCGGCGAGGCGTGCGGAGTCGGCCGCGCGCGCCCCTACTGTTCGAGGATGACCCTCTCCCCCGCCCTGGCGGACCTGTCCAGCGCCTCCTTCGTCTCGCTCACGACCTTCCGGAAGACCGGCGTCGGGGTCTCGACCCCCGTGTGGATCGCGCGGGACGGCGACGACCTGATCGTCACCACTCCGCGCGCGAGCGGCAAGGTGAAGCGCCTGCGCAACGACCCGCGCGTGACGCTGGTTCCGTGCGACCGCCGCGGCCGCGTGAAGGAGGGGGCCGCCGTCGTCGAGGCGAGCGCCCGGATCGTCTCGGACGAGGACACCGTGGAACGGCTCGGGCGGGTGTTCCTGGGGAAGTACCGGCTCGAGTACCGCGTCTTCATGGTCATCGAGCGCCTCGTCAGCCGCGGTGACCGCACGAGGGTCATGCTGAGGATCTCCTGAGTCCTACACCCCCGCGCCCGTCACCGGAAGGGCCTCCGGTGGGCGACCGGCGCGCACTACCGTGGGGCGATCGCACGCCGGTGCCCTCGTGCGCCCCCGCGCCGACCGGCGGTCGTCAGAAGGAGCACGTATGAGCATCGGAGCAGGCATCTTCCTCCTCGTCGTCGGCGCGGTCCTGGCCTTCGCCGTGGACGTCCAGCTGGCCGGCGTCGACCTGACGCTGATCGGCTACATCCTCATGGCCGCCGGACTGGTGGGCCTGATCCTGGGCCTGGTCCTGATGACGCGCCGCCGCCAGGCCGTCGCCACCACCCGCTCGGCCGTCGACCCGGCCAGCGGCGAGCAGGTCACGCGTCGCACGAGCGAGACGGACGGCCCGCTGATCTGATCGGCGGACGCCGGTCCCGCCGGGACCGCGAGAAGGGGCGAGCCGGATGCCGGCTCGCCCCTTCTTCGTCGTCGCTCGAGGACTACTCGTCGTCGGCGTCGCCGCCCGAGACGGTGTCGGTGTCGCCGCCACCCTCGGACGTGTCGGTCCCCGTGCCGTCGGGGAGCTCCTCGGTCTTCTCGACGTCCTCGTCGGTGGTGCGGTCGCTGCTCATGCTGCTCTCCCTTCGTCTCGGCGGGGCGCCGAGGCTCTCACTCTGCCCCCCGACCGCGTCGAGCGGCAGGGGGTAGCGGGCACCGGATCGACGTGTCAGGACGCCTCGACCGCGCCGAGGTTGCCGGCGATCGTGCGCAGCGTCGCGACGGTGACGGCGTACTCCTGGTCGCCCACCCCCGCGGTGGCGGCCGAGCGCTGCTCGGCGACCACCTCCTCGAGCCGCGCGGTCGCGACTCCGCCCCGCTCGGTGAGCGCGTAGAGCTCGGACTCGACGACGACCCAGCCGCTCTCGAGGAGCTCGGCGAGCTGCTCGGCCGCCGACTCCCCCGCCGGGTCCTCGGCGGTCGGCGCCCGGAGGAACGGGGCGAGGGCTCTGTCGAGCTCGGCGAGCGCCGACGGTCCGCGCTGCAGCTGTTGCAGGAGCTGCCACTGCCGGCGCGTGACGCCGTGCTCCTCGAGGGTGACGGCGAAGCGCTCGTCGACGAGGCGCTCCACCAGGGTCAGCCAGTATCCGATCGGTCGTTGATCAGCCATGGCGTCACGATACGCCGCAGCGGCACGGGAGGCACCTGCTCCGCGGTCAAGGGCCAGCGGGCGCCGGGCGTTCTCCGCTTGACTGGGCGGGTCGCCGATCGTCGGCGCGCCCGGGGGAGGTCACATGGCGAACCATCGATTCGAGCTGCGGTCGGGTCGCGGCATCGGAGTGTCGGCGGCGGGCGACCCGGTCGCCGATCGCCTGGTCGTGCTCTGCCACCCGACACCGGGGGCGGGCGGCTTCGACCCCGATCCCCTCGTCACGGGTCCCTGGGGCCTGCACCTGATGATCCTCGACCGCCCGGGCTACGGCGCCTCCGACCCCGTCGATCCGCGGCACGCCCGCGTGCAGGACCGGGCCGACGACCTCGCCGAGTACCTCCGCCGCTCCGAGCGGACCGCGCGGATCATCGACGGGGCCGAGTTCGGCAGCGTGGGCGTGGTGGGCTGGGGCTCCGGGGGCGCGTTCGCCCTCTCGCTCGCGGCCCGGCACCCCGATCTCGTCGACCGCCTCGCGATCGTCGGCACCCCAGCGCCGCCCCAGGCCGGGGTGCTCGTGCAGCCGACCACGGCCTGGGAGCGCCGCGACGTGCTGCCCGGCGAGGGGGCCGTGACCCTGGCGGGGACCCTGCCGGAGGGCACGCCCGATCTGACCGCGCTCGGCGTGGATCCCGACGATCCGGTGCTGGCCGGCACTCTCGGTCTGCGCAACCGGCTCGAGCGGATGCTCGGCGAGGGCTGGCGCCAGGGCCCGCTGGGAGCCGCGACCGATCTCGCCGCGCTCCGCGACGGGAGCTGGGCCGACGAGCTCGACGCGGTCACCGCGTCGGTGCTGATCGTGAACGGCGAGCACGACCCGGTCGCGGGGACCGAGGACGGGCGCTGGTTCCGCGGGCGCCTCGCCGACGCGCGCACCGCGAGCGTGGCCGGAACGGGCCGTCTCGCCCTGGTGCGCGAGTGGCGGCGGATCCTCGACCACGTCGCTCCGCTCGAGCGCGGGGCGCAGGGCCGGTGAGGTCGCGCGCCGCACGACTCGGCGCCGGGCCGCGGGTTCTCGCGTCGGCCATGGCGGTGTCCGGAGTCGCGCACCTCGCGCATCCGCGCACCTTCGACGCCGTCGTGCCACGGGGGATGCCGGGGTCGGCCCGCGCCTGGGTGCTCGTCTCGGGCGTCGCCGAGCTCGCGTGCGCCGCGGCGATGCTGCGGCCGTCCACGCGGAGGATCGGCGGCCTCGCCTCGGCCGCGCTGATGGCGGCCGTGTTCCCCGGCAACGTGCAGATGGCGCGCGACGCGCGACGTCCGCGGACCCGGGCGATCACCCTCCTGCGCCTGCCGCTGCAGGTCCCGCTGGTGCTCTGGGGCCTCGAGGCCGCGCGCTCGCGACGGTGAGGAGGGCGCGGCGCAAGCCCGCGCGCGTTCAGCACCCGCCCTGCTAGCTTCCGGGGATGAGCGACCAGACGGCGGACGATCGCCGAGACCAGCTGACCAGCGCCCCGCAGGCGACCGAGGCGGATGCCGCACCGCGCATCGACGTCTCGACGACCGAGGCGGGCGACACCCGCATCGACATCCGCGAGGACGCCGCCGTGCGCCCGGGGCGCGTCGAGGACGGCGAGGACGGCTCCGATGACTGAGCAGCGACGCGCCGCCCTGATCTACAACCCCGTCAAGGTCGATCTGGAGCCGTTGAAGGCCGCGGTGACGCGCGCTGAGGAGGCCGCCGGCTGGGACGGGACCCTCTGGCTGGAGACCTCCGTGGAGGACCCGGGAGCCGGGCAGACGCGCGAGGCGCTCGACGCCGGGGTCGACATGGTGATCGCGGCGGGCGGCGACGGCACGGTCCGCGTCGTCGCCGAGGCGCTGCACGGCTCGGGGATCCCGCTGGGCCTGCTGCCCTCGGGCACCGGCAACCTGCTCGCCCGGAACCTGAACCTCACCCTCGACGACATCGACAACGCGCTGACCGTGGCCTTCTCGGGCACGGACCGCGCGATCGACATCGGCATGATCGACATCGAGACCGGCGAGGGCCGCGACAGGCGCGCCTACGTCGTCATGGCCGGTCTCGGGCTCGACGCGAAGATGCTCGCCAACACCGACGACGACCTCAAGAAGCGCGCCGGCTGGCTCGCCTACGTGGACGCGCTGCGCAAGTCCCTGCTGGACAAGAACCAGCTCGAGTTCCGCTACCGGCTCGACGGCCAGAAGGCCCGCAAGGTGCGCGCGCACACGATCATCGTGGGCAACTGCGGCGCCCTGCCCGCGAACATCCTCCTGCTGCCGGACGCGGCCGTGGACGACGGCGAGTTCGACATCGTGCTGCTGCGCCCCGAGGGGTTCTTCGGCTGGGTGCAGATCATCTTCAAGGTGGTCTGGGAGAACGGTGTGCTGCGCCGCAGCGGCGTCGTCGGGCAGAAGCTCATGGGCCTCACCAAGGAGGTCGCCGCCCTGCGCTACGTGAAGGGCAAGGAGCTGATCGTGCGTCTCGAGCGCGCCCAGGAGATCGAGCTCGACGGCGACCCCTTCGGCTCGACCTCGGCGTTCCGCACGTGGATCGAGCCCGGCGGTCTCACCGTCCGGGTGCCCGCCTAGGCGGCAACGTGCCCTCGCAGGCCGTCCACCCCTCCGGGTGGGCGGCCTGCGTCGTCAGCGGGCGGTGCGCCGTCAGCCGAGTGAGCCGTCGCCCGTCCTGATGACCGTGTCGGCGTTCGGCGCCGAGGCCGTTCCGGTCAGGACCGTCGGCGCCGAGAAGTGCGCGGTGACGGAGTAGCGGAGCTGCGCGGTGGAGTGGCCGGGCTCCAGAGCGGAGTCCCCCGCCCAGCGGAAGACCAGGTCCACGGCCCCGGTCGCGTCGGCGGCGCGGGCGACGAAGGCCCAGCCCGCTCCGGAGACGGCGAGGGGCGCCGACTCGAGCGTCGTTGTGGAGGGATAGCGCACGACGACGCTCAGCTCGTGGACCGGCGCTCCGACTCCGGCGCCGTGCGCCCAGCAGTTCTGGATCTGGACGATCGTCTCGGCGCCCGTGACGCCCGTGGCGCCCCACGTCCCCCAGCTCGAGAGGGTGTCGAACGAGAGGGTGGAGTCGGAGGTGGGCGGGGCGGGCGCGGGCTCCGACGCCGCCGCCGCCGGCGCTGCGAGGGCGATCGCGACGACCGGAGCGCTCCAGGCGGCGGCGGTCACGAGCGAGCGGCGATCGAGGGGCGGGGCGCTCGCGAGCGCGCGGAAGTGCTCCGGAGCGTGCGAGGACGCTCCGGAGTCACCCCCGAGAGGGGTGCGGGACATGCGGGTACTCCAGGGAGGGGGTGTTCCGGGGGACGGGTGGTGCGCCTGAGAGCGATCGGGAGCTTCGGGTTCCCGGCCGCGGGCCGCGAGAGGTTCGGGTTCTCGCGGCGAGGCGCTGCGCCTCCGTCGCGGGCGGGGATTCGGGTTCCCGCCCGCGGGAGGCCGTTCAGCGGACGCGGTTGCAGCGCGGCTTCGGGTGCCGCACCCCATGCGCCTGCATGGACGTGCCGACCCTAGTGCGCGATCCGTCGCGTTGGCAATGGAATGCCGCCGAAGACGGCCGCAATCGCTCGGAAACTGGTAATTTTCCCGCGCTTCCCGCTCCGGGAGCGACGGAATCCGAAGACCGGGGCGGCGTGCCGCAGCCGGTCCGGTCGGCGTCCGGCGCCGGGGGCGGCCGGATCACCGCCTCCCGAGCCCGGCCGCGAGGTCGTCGCCCCCGGCGTCAAGCCACCGCGGGGCGGACGCCGCGTCCCGTACCTTTCCCCCATGGGCTTCTTCGATC
>NZ_JAMRYM010000027.1:0-37471 GCF_023743255.1 Rathayibacter rubneri
GCTCGCGACCGGAGCGGGATCCGCCGCCGCCGGGCTGCCGATGCGGATGCCGGCGTCGAGCGCCTGCGTCGCTCCGGCGGCGGTCGCGGTCAGCACGACCGGGCCGTCGGGAGCGGTCAGCGCGTTCGCGACGATGCCGCTCGCGGCCAGGCACTGCGGAGTCTCGCAGCCGGCCAGCGCCTGCTGCAGCGCCGCGAAGGTGCCCGCGGTCGACTGCGCGGCTCCGCCCGAGAGCGTCGCGATCTGCTGCGTGCTCTCGCCGATCGCGACGGTGCTCGCGCTCAGCTGGTCGAGCCCGTCGGCGACGGCGGCCGCTCCGGTGCCGAGCTGCGCCGCACCGGTCGCCGAGTCGCGCGCGCCCGTGGCGAGCTGCGCGACTCCGCCCGACAGATCGGACGCGCCCGTGCCCAGCTGCGCGACGCCGCTGGAGAGGGAGGACGCGCCCGTGCCGAGCTGCGCGACTCCGCCGGACAGCGACGACGCGCCGGTCGCCAGCTCGTCGATGCCGTCGGCGAGGGAGCTGGTGCCGTCGGCGAGCGAGGACGCGCCCGTGCCGAGCTCGGTCGCTCCGTCGGCGAGGGTGCCCGCGCCCTCCGCCGCCTGCCCGATCTGCTCGTTCAGCGTGTTGAAACCGACGTAGACGTTCTCGAGGTACGAGGTGGTCAGCTGCGTGTTCAGGAGCGAGGTCGCGGTGCTCGTGACGGTCGCCGAGATGGCGTCGTCGACGAGCTTGGCCTTGTCGCTGGTGGCGATGTCGATCGTGGCCTTGGTCGCCTCGGCGGCGTCGCCCGCGTACGACGTGGCCGCGGCCGAGAAGTTGGAGGGGATGGTCACGACGGTCGCGTAGGAGCCGTCGGCCAGGCCCTCGGCCGCGTCATCCTTGTCGGTGAGCACCCAGGTGAAGTTCGAGGTGGAGTCGGAGCCGGAGACGTTGGGCGCGGGAGTCGCGGACGCGGAGGGCGAGGGAGTCGACTCCTCCGTCCCTCCGGTCACGAGCCCGGCCGCGAGCTGGCGCCCGAGCGGCACGGTCTGCCCGTTGAGCTCGACGGGAGTGTCCTCGTTCACGACCGCGGCCGTGACCTGGTCGAGGCGCTGGGTCGGGTCCCAGAGGGCCCAGACGAGCAGCCCGCCGATGGCGAGGGGGACCAGGACGATCCCGAGGAGGGTGAACCAGGACACCTTCGTGACGCCCCGGGGGCGCTCGAGGGAGAAGCGAGCCATCTGTCAGAGGACCTTTGCGATCGCGCGGTCGGGTGCCGCAGTCGAGACCGCGCGCACGTCGCGGTCGGAGGGGAGGAGGTCGTCGAGCGCGTCGGGCTCGACGGCGGAGGCGACGACGGTGAACGGGCGCTCGTGCTCGAGCGCGTGGGCCCGGGCTCCGTCGAGCTCGGCCCGCAGGTCGTCGCGCAGCCGCGGGTCGGTGACCGTGTCGACGTCGTCGAGCACGAGGAGCGCCGGGTGCGTCGAGAGCGCCGCGCGCACCTCCTCGACCGGATCGGCGGCCCCGGCCAGGCGCACGAGCCCGACCCGGCCGCGCACCGCGGAGGCGCGGATCGGCACGACGAGCCCGTCGACCTTGAGGCGTCCGGAGTCGGGCGCCAGCCGGCCCGCGAGGGTCAGCAGCAGGGCGGTGCGGCCCGAGCGGTGCGGGCCGTGCACCACGAGCGCGGCGCCGGCGGGCACCCGCACGGCGACGTCGCGGTAGAGCGGTCCGTCGGGCCCGTCGAGCGAGAGGCCCTCGGCGGTGATCGCGTCGGTCGCTCCGGGCTCCGGCCAGTCGGCGAGCGCGAGCTCCTTCGTCAGGCCCTCGCCCTCCACGTCGAAGGACGGGAGGATGCGGTCGAGCCAGCGGGGCATGTGCCACGCGCGGTCGCCGAGCAGGTGCAGGACCGCCGGGACCAGCGTCATCCGCACGATGAACGCGTCGACGAACACGCCCACCGCCAGGCCCAGCGCGATCGGCTTGATGTTGGTGTCGCCCTCGGGGACGAACGCGGCGAAGACCGAGAACATGATGATCGCGGCCGCGGTGACGACCTTCGCCGAGCCGACGAAGCCCGACTCGACCGCCGCGCGCGCCGAGCGGCCGTGCACGTAGTCCTCGCGCATCCGCGAGACGAGGAAGACCTCGTAGTCCATCGCGAGGCCGAACAGCACGCCCATCAGGATGATCGGCATGAAGCTGATGATCGGGCCCGTCTTGTCGACGTGCAGGGCGTCGGCGAACCAGCCCCACTCGAAGACCGCGGCGACCGCGCCGAACGAGGCGCCCACCGAGAGCAGGTAGCCCAGCGTCGCCTTCAACGGCACCCAGAGCGAGCGGAACACCATCGTCAGCAGGACCAGGGAGAGGCCGACGACCAGGATGCCGAACGGCAGCAGGGCGTTCGCCAGCGTGTCCGAGATGTCGATGCCGACCGCGGTCTGGCCGGTCACGGCGAGGTCGACGCCGTACTCCTCCTGGAAGTAGTCGTGCTTGTCGCGGATCTCGGCGACCAGCGCCTTGGTCTCCTCCGAGTCGGGGCCGCCCTCGGGGATCACCTGGATGATCCCGGTGTCGGCGGTCTCGTTCGGCGTGGCGAGCGGCACGGAGGCGACGCCGTCCAGGCCCTCGATCTCGGTCTTGAGATCGGCCATGAGGCCGAGCGGGTCGGTCGAGCCGATGATGGTGCCCGTGACGATGAGCGGACCGTTGTAGCCGTCGCCGAAGTTCTCGGCGAGGAGGTCGTAGGTGTCGCGGGCGGGCGTGCCCTCGGCCTGGTAGCCGGCGTCGGGCAGCGCGAGCCGCAGGCTCAGCGCGGGGATGCTCGCGACTCCGAGCACGCCGATCACGGCGATGATCGTGACGATCGGGAAGCGGGTGACGGCACGGACCCAGCCGCGGAAGAAGCCGCGCGGGACCTCGGCGTGCACGTGCGTGCCCGGCGAGGCGGGGGCGGTGTCGGGCTCGACCTCGGGGTCGGCGTGGGCGCCGGCGACCTGCTTCGCGGCGGCCGCCTTCTTCTTGGCGCGGCGCTCCTTCGGGCGCAGGCGCTCGCCGGCGAAGCCGAGCAGAGCCGGAGTGAGGGTGAGCGCGATGACCACCGCGATCGCCACTCCGCCCGCCGCGGCGATGCCCATGGTCGTCAGGAACGGGATGTTGGCGACCGAGAGGCCGACGAGGGCGATGATCACGGTCAGGCCGGCGAAGACGACCGCGGAGCCGGCGGTCGCGACCGAGCGGGCGGTCGACTCCTCCGGGTGCATGCCCTGCTTCAGCTGGTCCTGGTGGCGGCTGATGATGAAGAGGGCGTAGTCGATGCCGACGGCGAGCCCGAGCATCAGGGCGAGCAGCGGAGTCGTCGACGAGATCGACGCGAACCGGGTCGCGATGAAGATGGCCGACATCGAGAGGGCGACGCCGAGCAGAGCGGTCACCAGCGGCATGCCGGCGGCCAGGAAGGAGCCGAAGGTGAGGACGAGGACCACCAGCGCGACGATGAGGCCGATTGCCTCGGTGATCGTCACTCCGGGCAGGTTCTGCGAGAAGAGGTCGCCGCCGAGCGAGACGACGGAGCCGGCGGGCAGCGCGTCCTCGAGCGCCGTGGCCTCGGCCTTCAGTGCGTCGCGCGACTCGACCGAGGTCGTGGTGGCGGAGCCGTCCATCTGCGCGGTGATGACGAGAGCGTTCCCCTCGTCCGAGATCGTGCCCTCGACGGTGTCGGAGTAGGGATCGGTGACGGCCGCGACGCCCTCGATGTCGCCGAGTGCGGCGACGGCGTCGGCCACGGGGCCGGTGATGTCCGCGTCGTCGACGCTGCCGCCGTCGGGCGCGACCACCACGTAGCGGGCGGACGTGCCGCTGGCCTGCGGGAACGTGCGCTCGAGCTGGTCGAGCGCGGTCTGCGACTCGGTGCCCGGGATCGAGAAGCTGTTGTCGGTGCCCTGGTTCAGCAGCACGGCGCCGCCTCCCGCGAGCACGACGACGGCGAGCCAGAGGACGGCGACGAGCCGGTGGGTCTGGTAGACCCATCGCCCGAGTCGGTAGAGCAGCGACGACACGCGGTCTCCTGATGATCGAGGGGGAGGAGGACGATACGACGGTGTACCCGATACACGAATGTATCCGATACAGCAACGTATCCGATACAGTGATCCCGCTCAATGCTCTTGACGTTTCCGGGAGGGGACCCAGCTATGACGGTGGTCGACTCACCCGAGCAGTCGTCGCGACGCGGCCGCACCCGCGAGCGCCTCCTCGACGCCGCCTACGACGTCTTCGCCGAGACCGGCGTGCACACCGCGTCGGTCGAGCAGGTGTCGGAGCGGGCCGGCTTCACGCGCGGCGCGTTCTACTCGAACTTCTCGAGCAAGGAAGAGCTGTTCTTCGCGCTGATGGAGCGCGAGAACGGCCTCCGGCTCGCCGGCCTCGTCGAGCAGATGGGCCGCACGATCCCCAAGCTCGGCGGCGAGCCGCTGACCGGGGAGGCGCTCGGCGCGGTCGTCCTCGACTTCCTGCACGGTCCCTTCGACGACGATCGCCGGTGGTGCCTGGTGCAGTCCGAGTTCGAGCTGCTCGCCCTGCGCGATCCCGCGATCGCGCCGCGGTACAGCGGCTTCCGGGCGCGCTTCGACGCCTCCCTCGTCGAGATCATCGGATCCGCGCTGCAGGAGGTGGGCCGGACGTTCGCCCTCGAGCCGACCTCGGCCGTGCGGCTGGTGCTGGCGACGTACGAGGACGCGGTGAAGCAGTCGATCCTCGACGGCGACTCCGACGGCGAGGCGCTGGAGCGGCTCCGGTCCTCCCTCACAGGGGTCGTGATCGCGGTTTCGACGCCCGTCTGAGCCCCGGGTCCCCGGCGGCGCCCGCGCGCGGCGAAGATGGACCCATGGAACTGCGTCAGCTCGAACACTTCCTCGCCGTGGCGAAGGAGCAGCACTTCACCCGCGCCGCGAGCGCGCTGCAGATCTCGCAGTCGGGCCTGTCGGCCTCCATCCGCGCGCTCGAGAGCGAGCTCGGCAGCCCGCTGTTCACCCGCAGCACCAGGCGCGTGGAGCTGACGCCCGCCGGCCACGCGATGCTCGAGGAGTCGGAGCGCTCGGTCGCCAGCGCGCTCGCCGCCCGCGACGCCGTGCGCGCGGTGCAGGGCGTGCTGCGGGGCAGCCTCGCGGTGGGCACCGAGGAGTGCCTGGGCGGCGTGCACCTGCCGCGCGAACTCGCGACCTTCCGCGGAGAGCATCCCGGAGTGGCGCTGCGGCTGACGCACGACGGATCCGGCGCGCTGCTCGAGGCGGTGGCCGCCGGTCGGCTCGACCTGGCGCTGGTCGCCGACATCGGAGCGACGCCCGCGGGCGTCCGAACGCTCCCGCTCGCGAGCGAGGGCTTCGCGGTGCTCGCGCACCCCGATCATCCGCTCGCCGACCGCGTCTCCTGCCGCGTGCCCGACCTCGTCGGCGAGACGATCGTGGGGCTGCAGGACCACTGGGGAGCGAGCCACCTGGCCGCGCGGGCCTTCGCCGAGAACGGGGTGCCGTTCGAGGTCGAGCTCGAGGTGAACGACGTGCACACGCTGCTCGACCTGGTCGAGTACGGGATGGGCGTGGCGGTGGTGCCGGCGCACTTCGCCCAGAAGCGGCCGGGCGCGCTGACCGCCGTGCCGCTCGAGGATCCGCTGCTCGTCTGGCGCACGATGGTGGCGGTGCCGGAGCGGGCGACGGCCGCGGCGCGCGCCTTCGTGGCGGCACTGCCCGCGCCGTCCGCGGTGCCGGTCGAGTAGTCGCGGGAGGCGGTCCGGCGCTGGTGGATCTCGATACGCCCGCTGCGCGGGCTACTCGATCAGCAAGGGCGTCCCTGCCGGTCGAGTAGCCCCGGAGGGGCGTATCGAGACCTGCCGCCGCCGGTCGCTCAGTCGAGCGACGCGAGTTCCTCCGGGGTCAGCTCCAGGTCGGCCGCCGTGGCCGAGTCGCGGATGCTCTCGGGACGCGAGGCGCCCGGGATCGGCAGCACGACGGGGGCCTTCGCCAGCTCCCACGCCAGGCAGACCACCTGCGGCGAGACTCCGTGCGTCTCGGCGACGGTGGCGAACGCGGAGTAGCGCGAGCCCAGGTCGGCCGCCGAGGAGATGCCGCCGAGCGGGCTCCACGGCAGGAACGCGATGCCCAGCTCCGCGCAGAGCTCCAGTTCCGGCTCGCTCGAGCGGAACGACGGCGAGAACTGGTTCTGCACCGAGACGAGGCGGTCACCGAGGATCGCGTGCGCCTCGCGGATCTGCGCCGGGTCGGCGTTCGAGATGCCGGCGCGCAGGATGACTCCCTCGTCGAGCAGCTCGACGAGCGCGCCGATCGCGTCGGCGTAGGGCACCTCCGGGTCGGGCCGGTGGTACTGGTACAGGTCGATCGCCTCGACTCCGAGGCGCTGCGCGGAGGCGCGGGCCGCCTCCTTCAGGTGCTCGGGACGTCCGTCCTGCGTCCAGACGCCCGGCTCGGGGCGCAGGTGCCCGCCCTTGGTGGCGACCAGCACCCCGGAGGTGCCGCCGCCGTAGCTCCGCAGCGCCTCGGCGATCAGCAGCTCGTTGTGGCCGAGGTCTCCGTCACCGCCCTGGTGATAGGCGTCGGCGGTGTCGATCAGGGTGACGCCGGCGTCGAGCGCGGCGTGGATCGTGGCGATCGACCGCTCGCGGTCGGGTCGGCCCTCGATCGACATCGGCATGCCGCCGAGGCCGATCGCGCCGACGGAGACGTCGCCGAGTGTGCGCTGCTTCATGAGTCCTCTTCGTTCGTGGGGGAGTCGTGGGGGAGTGGGGAGACGGGGGTCACCAGGCGTAGTCCTCGGGAGCCGTGCGGTGCCCGGGGAAGATCTCGTCGAGGCGGGCCAGGTCGTCGGAGTCGAGCGAGACGTCGACGGCCGCGACCGCGCTCTCGAGCTGCTCCAGGGTGCGCGGCCCGGTGATCGGACCGGTCACCGCGGGCTGGTGCAGGAGCCACGCGAGCGCCAGCTCGCCGGGAGCGACACCGCGCTCGCGGGCGAAGGCCTCGTACTGCTCGAGCGCCGGCCGGTTCTTCTCGATCGCCTCCGCGGCGCGGCCGGCGTTGCGGCGGCTGCCCGACTCCGTCTTCTCGATCACGCCGCCGAGCAGGCCGCCCTGCAGCGGCGACCAGGGGATCACGCCGAGCCCGTAGTGCAGCGCGGCGGGCAGCACCTCGCGCTCGATGTCGCGGGTGAGCAGGTTGTAGATCGACTGCTCCGAGGCGAGACCGGTGAAGTGCCGCGACCGGGCCGCCTCCTGCGCCTGCGCGATGTGCCAGCCGGCGAAGTTGCTGGACCCGACGTAGAGGACCTTGCCCTGCTGCACGGCGACCTCCATCGCCTGCCAGATCTCGTCCCACGGCGTCGTGCGGTCGACGTGGTGGAACTGGTACAGGTCGATGTGGTCGGTCTGCAGGCGGCGCAGGCTGTCGTCGAGGGCCCGGCGGATGCTGAGCGCCGAGAGGCGGCCGCCGTTGGGCCAGGAGTCCCGTCCGCGCTCGGCGCCGGGCGCCGCGTACTGCTCCATGTCGCCGTAGACCTTGGTCGCCAGGACGGTGCGCTCGCGGCGCTCGCCGCCCTGTGCGAACCAGCGGCCCACGATCTCCTCGGTGCCGCCGCGGTTCGCCTCCCCGCCGTAGACGTTCGCGGTGTCGAAGAAGTTCACGCCCAGCTCCTGCGCGCGGTCCATGATCGCGAACGAGTCGGGCTCGCTGGTCTCGGGGCCGAAGTTCATGGTGCCGAGGACGGCGCGGGAGACGGACAGGCCGGTGCGGCCGAGATGCGTGTACTTCATGCTCCCAGCCAACGCCTCGCGGACCGCCGTGTCCAACAGGGGCTCGTCATGGGTGCCATCGACGGCGGAGGTCAATGCGCCCCGGTGCGGGGGAGCGGTGCTCCGGCCCCCGCGGGTTAGAGTCGCCGAGTGGCACGGCAGACGACGACCCAGCGCATCCTGATCGCCCTCTCCTCGACCCTCCTGGTGGCGGGACTGTCGGGCTGCACCGCGGCAGCGCCCGTCGCGAGCGCGCCGGCCGGGTCGAGCTCCGGGTCCGCCTCCGGATCCGCCTCCGCTTCCGCGTCCACTTCCGAGCCGGCTTCCGAGCCGGAGGGCCCGCGCCCCGTCCCGAGCGCCGTCCTCACGCCGGCGCCCGTGTCGGTCGTCCCGGGTGGATCGACTCCGCTCCCCTCGACGGGACCGTGCGAGATCGCCTACGTCGACGCGGCCGAGGCCGGCACGATCGGCGGCGTCGACATCGAGTTCGTGCGCGACCGCGGATCGCGGACCGGTGCCACGGGAGCCGTCACCACCGCGGGCGACGGCACCCCCGCCTCCTACCTCGTCGCCGCCGGCGACATCAGCGCGCAGATCGCCGACCGCTTCTGCGTCAGCACCGACTTCCTCGACGCGCTGAACTCGGTGCGCCGCGACGGCGTGAGCATCGACAGCCTCTTCGGCGGCGACACCCTCAACCTCAGCCCGTCGACCGTCCTGAGCGTCGGCGACCAGAACGGCGCGGTGCTCGACAACCCCGAGCCCGATCCCCTGCCCGAGCAGGCGGAGTAGCGGTCCTCGCGCTCCGGTTCAGACCGCGACGAGGCCGATCAGGGCCGCGGTGAGCACCGCGGAGGCCGCGAGCCCGGCGCTGCGGCGACGGACCCGGGCGCCCTCCTCGAGCCAGGGCAGCGACTCCCACCGCAGGGCGGCCCCCGCCGCGGCCGCCGCCGTGAGCGCGATCAGCAGGAACCAGGGCGCGAGCGTCACGGCGCCCCAGTCGGCGAAGACGCGCACGAGGGCCAGCACGGCGACGGAGTCGATCAGGTGCGAGAGCACGCGGAGCCGGTCGCGGGCGAGCAGCTTCCCGGATCGGGGCGCCGGGAGCAGGGCGAGAGCGGTGCGTCCGACGACCCAGACTCCGATGGCGAGCGCGACGAGCGTGGGAACGATCACGACTCCTCCTCCAGCACGTGGACGAGCAGGTTCCTACCGAGCTCGTCGACCGAGGCGGCGGTGTTGCCGTTCACGAAGACCGCGACGCCGCGCTCGCGGTCCATCGCGAGCATCGTGGAGTAGCCGGCGGTCCCTCCGTTGTGCCAGGTCGTCTCGCCGCCGTCCTCGCGCTCGGCGGTGAGCCACGCGAGGCCGATGCGGCCCAGATCGCCCGCCTCGTGCCGCGGCGCGAGCACCTCGGCGGCCGGCACTCCGAGCGCCGGATCGCCGGTGAGCAGCGCCTGCGCGTAGCGCGCCATGTCGGCGGCGGTCGAGCGGACGCCTCCCGCCGGCGCGTAGCCCTCCATCGCCCACGCGTCCACGGCGCGGCCGGTCGCGGAGTACCCGGTGGGAGCGTCGGGTCCGAGGCCGTCCGCCGTCATGGGGACGCGGCTGGCGGTCATGCCGAGCGGGGCGAGGATCCGCTCCTGCACGAGATCGGAGTACGCGGCGCCCTCGGCCCGGGCGAGCACCTGCCCGAGGACGGCCGGCCCGAGGTTGGAGTAGAGGACGGTGCCGTCGCCGCGCGTGGCACCGGCCGCGTGGCGCAGGACGTCGTCGGCGGAGTAGCCCGCGTAGGGATCGGTGCCGCGCAGCTGCGACAGCACCGACCGCACGAGCACGCCGGCGTCGCTCGGGAGCCTCGGCAGGCCGGAGCGGTGTGTCGCGAGCTCCTCGAGCGTCGCGGGGAGGCCGCCGACGTCGGCGTGATCGGCGGCGCGGTCCTCGAGGGAGACGGTTCCGGAGGCGGCGCTCTGCGCGAGCAGCAGCGCGGTCATGGTCTTGGTGACGGAGCCGATCTCGACCTCGGTGCTCTCGTCGGCCCCGAACCCGGCGAAGCGCACCCCGTCGGGAGTGACGACAGCGGCGACGAGCTGGTCGCGCGCGCCGTCGCCGAGGTGATCGGCGATCCAGGTCGTGAGCTCGGCGTCTCCCGTGGTCTCGGGTGAGAGGGACGGCGTCGGCGGGCGCAGGAGCACGCCGGCGGTGAGGACGGCGACGGCCGCGGAGGCGGCGACGACGAGGGTGCGGGTGCGGGTGCCGGCGGTGCGCGTGCGGGTCATCCGGGGCCTCCGGAGGCGAGCAGGATCACGAGCAGGGGGACGAGGCGCTCGGGCGGGATGCCGTAGCGGCCGCGCCCGCGGGCCTCGAGCCAGCCCGCGGCGACGAGCTGGTTGACGTGGTGGTAGATCTGCCCGGTCGTCCCCGCGCCCTCGCTCTCGGCGAGCTGCGCGACGGTCTCGACTCCGCCGGCGATCGCCTGGAGGAAGCGCAGGCGCACCGGGCTGCCGAGCGCCGCGAGGGCGGTGGGCCCGGGGCTCGCGCCCCAGTCGCGCTCGAAGAACGCGTCGGTGGTGAGCCCGTACTGCCACTCCACGGGGCCCGCGGGGGTGCCGACGGAGCCGGCGAAGACGACTCCGCCCGGTGGGGAGAGCCGCTCGCGGAGTGCGGTGAGGGCCCACAGGGGGTCGTCGTTCGGCGCGTCCCGAGGGGCGGCGACGACTCCGCTCGCTTCGATCCGGTCGAGTCGCGCGCGCAGAGCATCGAGCTCGGCGCCGAGGTCCCTGGAGGTCATGCCTCCACTATTGCAAGAATTCCGTAATGACGGAACCCGTCCTCGACGGCCGCCGCCCTCCTCCAGAAGTTGCGGTGAGTGTGAGCCCTCACCGCAACTTTCGAGGAGGCACGCCGGGCATCGGCCTCCCGGACGCGTCGACTCCTCAGAAGTCGTCGTACTCGAGGGCCACTACGACAACTTCTGCACAGTGGGCGGGCGCAGCACCCCCCTCGGGTGGACCGACTCTCCAGAAGTTGCGGTAACCGTGCGCCCTCACCGCAACTTCTGAGGAAGCGCGCCGTGCGGCAGCTTCCCCGCCCCGTCGAATCCTCAGAAGTTGCGGGAAGCGCGCGCGCTCACCGCAACTTCTGGCGAAGCGCGCCCGCTGATACGGTCTGCGCGGTCAGGACTGTCGAATCCTCCGAAGTCGTCGTACTCGAGGCCCAGTACGACGACTTCTGGACAGTGCGCGGGCGGCAGCAGCCCCCGCGCGCGCCTCCACTCGCCAGAAGCGGCGCGGAGCCTCAGCCGAAGTGCTTCGGCAGCACCGCGCCGTTCACCGCGCGCAGCTCCTCGAGCGGCAGCGAGAACAGACCCTGCACCTCGACGGCCGGAGTCGCCGCATCCGTCACGCCGATGCGCAGCACGGGGTAGCCGCGCCCCTCGCACAGCCCGCGGAACTTCACGTCGTCCTCGCGCGGCACCGACACCAGCACGCGGCCGGTCGACTCCGAGAAGAGCGCCGCGGTCGCGTCGACCCCGTCGCGCTCCATCAGCTCGTCGAGCCAGATGCGCACGCCCACGCCGAAGCGCAGGGCCGACTCGGCGACGGCGACCACGAGTCCGCCGTCGGCGAGGTCGTGCGCGGAGGCGATGAGCGACTCCCGAGCGCCCGCCGCGATCAGCTCGGCGAGGGCCTTCTCCTGGCCGAGGTCCAGCTCGGGCGGCAGCCCGCCGAGGTGGTCGTGCACGGTGCCGGCCCAGGCCGAGCCGTCGAGCTCGTCGCGGGTCGTGCCCAGGAGGTAGACGTTGTCGCCCTCGTCCTGCCAGCCCGACGGGATGCGGCGCGCGACGTCGTCGATCACGCCGAGCACGCCGACGACCGGCGTCGGGAAGATCGGCACGTCGCCGGTCTGGTTGTAAAACGAGACGTTGCCGCCCGTGACGGGGATCTCGAGCTCGAGGCACGCGTCGGCGAGGGCGGTGACCGCCTCCCGGAACTGCCACATGACCTCGGGGTTCTCGGGGCTGCCGAAGTTGAGGCAGTCCGAGACGGCGGCGGGGGAGGCGCCGGTGACGGCGACGTTGCGGTACGCCTCGGCCAGGGCGAGACGGGCGCCCTGCGCCGGGTCGAGCTGGCACCAGCGGCCGTTGGCGTCGGTCGCGACGGCGAAGCCGAGGCCCGACTCCTCGTCGACGCGGACCATGCCGCCGTCGTCGGGGTAGCTGAGGGCCGTGTTGCCGAGCACGTAGCGGTCGTACTGCGAGGTGATCCAGCTCTTGTCGGCGAGGTTCGCCGAGCCCAGCAGTGCGAGCGTCTCGGCGCGCAGCCCGTCACCGGACGTCTTCCGCGGCAGGCGCGAGGACGAGTCGGCCTGCAGCGCGTCGAGCCAGGCCGGGTACTCGAGGGGGCGCTCGTAGACCGGGCCGTCGACCGCGACGGTGCGGGGGTCGACGTTGACGATCTCCTCGCCGTGCCAGTTGATGATCAGGCGGCCGGAGTCGGTGACCTCGCCGAGCACGCTGGTCTCGACGTCCCACTTGCCGACGACCTCGAGGAAGGCGTCGAGCTTCTCGGGCGTCACGACCGCCATCATGCGCTCCTGCGACTCCGACATGAGGATCTCCTCGGCCGTGAGCGAGGGGTCGCGCAGCAGTACGGAGTCGAGCTCGATGAACATGCCGCCGTCGCCGTTGGAGGCGAGCTCGGAGGTCGCGCACGAGATGCCGGCCGCGCCGAGGTCCTGGATGCCCTCGACGAGGTCCCCGCGGAACAGCTCGAGGCAGCACTCGATGAGCACCTTCTCGGCGAACGGGTCGCCGACCTGGACGGCCGGGCGCTTGGTCGGGCCGCCGTCGGCGAAGGTGTCGGAGGCGAGGATCGACGCGCCGCCGATGCCGTCGCCGCCCGTGCGCGCCCCGAAGAGCACGACCTTGTTGCCGACACCGCGGGCGTTCGCGAGGTGCAGGTCCTCGTGGCGCAGCACTCCGACCGCGAGCGCGTTCACGAGCGGGTTGCCCTGGTAGACGGAGTCGAAGTAGGTCTCGCCGCCGATGTTCGGCAGGCCGAGGCAGTTGCCGTAGAAGGAGATGCCGGCGACCACGCCGTGCACGACGCGCGCCGTGTCGGGGTCGTCGATCGCTCCGAAGCGCAGGGCGTCCATGACCGCGACGGGCCGCGCGCCCATCGAGATGATGTCGCGGACGATGCCGCCCACTCCGGTCGCCGCGCCCTGGAACGGCTCGATGTAGCTCGGGTGGTTGTGGCTCTCGATCTTGAACGTGACGGCCCAGCCCTCGCCGACGTCGACCACTCCGGCGTTCTCGCCCATGCCGACCATGAGGTTCTTCTTCATGGCGGGCGAGACCTTCTGCCCGAACTGGCGGAGGTACATCTTCGACGACTTGTACGAGCAGTGCTCGCTCCACATCACCGAGTACATCGCCAGCTCGCCGCTGGTGGGGCGCCGGCCGAGGATCTCGCGGATGCTCGCGTACTCGTCGGGCTTGAGGCCGAGGGCCGCGTACGGCTGCTCCTTCTCGGGAGTCGCCTCCGCGTTCGCGGTGGTGTCGGGGACGGCGATGCGGCTCTGTGCCATGTGCTCGAGGCTCCTGGAGAGGGGGCGGGGGATGCGCGACGATCCTACCGGCCGCCCTCGGCCCGCCCGAGGGTTGCGCTCGGGGCCGCAGAGTCCTCGGGGCCGCATAGGATCGCCGGATGAAGTGGGCGGCTCTCCTCGTGACCGCCCTGTGGGGACTGCTGCAGTGCTTCGGCAACGTCGGCGCGGCGAACATCAGCTCGGACGAGCCCGTCTACCTCTCGGCCGGCTGGGAGTACCTGCACGGCGACGTCAGCGCGAACCTCGAGCACCCGCCGACGGCCAAGTACGTCCTCGGCCTCGCGCAGCTCCTCCTCGGCGAGGGCCTCGTCGCGGGACGCCTCGCCGCCGGAGCCGCGACGTTCCTGACCGGCGCGATCCTCTGGTTCTGGCTGAAGCGCGAGCTCGGACCCGTGCTCGCCCTGATCCCGGCGGGCCTCTTCCTCCTGTTCCCGCGCACGACCCCGACGGGCGTCAGCCGCATCGACCGCTTCGCGCTGCTCGAGCCGTTCATGATCCTGTTCGCCGTGGCCGCGATGGCCGCGGCCTGGGCGTGGGCCCGTCGCGACGCCATCCGTCCGCGCCCGTGGCTGATGCCGCTCGCCGGCGCCCTGCTCGCCCTCTCGGTCACGTCGAAGCTCACCACGCTGGTCCTCGCGCCGGTGATCCTGATCCCGCTGCTGATGGTCGGCAGCAGGAGCCTGCGCCGCGCGCTGATCGGAGCAGCCGGCTTCTCGGCCGCGTTCGTCGCGGCCGCCGTGCTCGCCTACCTGCCCGTGCATCCCGTCGAGGCGATCCGGTACCTCGTCGAGTTCCAGTCCGAGCACAACGCCGACGGGCACCTCATCGACGTGGCGGGCGGCGCCTACCTGTTCCCGCCCTGGTGGGCGAACCTCTGGTTCACGGCGGTCGGCCTCGGTCCCGCGGCGCTCGCCGTGCTGATCGCCGGCGGCGTCCTCGCGCTCCTGGCTCCGGAGCGGCGCGCACTCGTCCTCTACCTCGGCTCGGCGACGGCGCTGCTGCTCGTGTTCCACCTGCTGATCAGCTCGGTCGCGCTGCCGCACTACTACGCGGCGTGGGCCTGGCTGCTCTGCGCGATCGCCGGAGTGGGCGTCGCCGAGGCCCTGCGTGGCGGGGTCGTCCTCCCGCGCCGCGTCGCGCGCCCGATCGCCCTGCTCCTCGTGGCGGCGTCCGCGGTGATCGCGGCGGTCGGCTCCGTCGGCGTGCTGCAGGAGCGGCCGAGCGGAGTCGCGCTCGTCGCCGACGCGCTGCGCGAGCGCGGACTCGACGAGGGGCTGGTCCTGGTGCAGGGCATGTCGTCGGGCGTGTACGCGCCGTACCTCGGCGACCGCTTCACGACCGATCCGGACTCGGAGGGCGTCGTCGCGATCGCGATCCAGGAGTCGGCGCGATTCCCGGTCGTCCCCGAGGTCGAGGAGTACCTCGCGGGACGGGGAGCGGCCGACGAGGTGCTGCGGCTGGACGACGTCGAGCTCGTGATCACGCGCGGACCGCTCGACTGACTCGGACCGGCGCGACCCGCCCTCGTCGCCGCCTCAGCGCGAGACGCAGGCTCCCGGGTCGACCGCCGCACTCAGGGAGGGCGCCTGCGCCGCGACCGGCGACAGCACCGAGAGCGGGATCGCGTAGCCGACGTTGTCGACCGAGGCCGCCTTGCCGAAGACCACTCCCGAGACCGTGCCCTCGAGCGACAGCAGAGGACCGCCGGAGTTGCCCTGGTTGACGACCGCGGCGAGGGTGAGCACCTCGCGCGAGGTCGGCGCGCCGTCGACCATCAGCGAGACCGTGGAGTCGGAGGAGACCTGGGCCGATCCCAGAGTCAGCGGCCCGCCGAAGGGGTAGCCGGCGACCACCGCGGCGTCGCCCGCGGCGACCGCGTCGTCGAGCGGGAGCGGTGCGGCCGAGAGTCCGTCGACCGCGACGACCGCCAGATCGGCGGCGGCGTCGACGTAGACGACCCGGCCGGTGCGCGGAGGCTCTCCGGGAGCCTCGACCACCGGCTCCGTCACCCCCGCGACCACGTGCGCGTTGGTGATCACGCGGTCGTCCGCGACGACGAAGCCGCTGCCGGTCACGCCCACGTCGCAGGCCCAGGCCGTGCCCGAGACGCGCACGACGGAGTCGGACGCCGTCGCGACCTCGGGGTCGTCGGTCGCCACGTCCGGGATGCGGGGCGCCTGCGTCGGCCCGTCGATGGCCTCGACGATCCACGAGGTGCCCTCGTCGACCACGGTCGACTGCAGCTGCGCGAGGAACCCGCGGACCGGACTGGGAGTCAGGTCGTCGATGGTGCGGATGACGGTGGAGCCCGCGACGGAGGTGGTCACGAGCGGCACGCCCAGCAGTGAGACGGCCGAGGTGATCGCGATCCAGACGAGGGCCGAGATCGCCACTCCGGCGACTCCTCCGGCCAGCCGGTCGAGCAGGCCGAGCTTCACCCTGTCGGCTCCGCGGCTGAACGCGGCGCCGATCGACGCGCCGATCGCGTAGCCCAGGCCCAGGCACAGCACCGCGGTGCCGATGACGGCCAGCAGCCGCCACTCGCTCCCCGCGGCCCAGCTCGAGACGGCGGGCACGGCGAAGGAGGCGCCGATCGCGCCGGCGACGATGCCCGCGAGCCCTCCGGCGGTGCGGAGGAACCCGCGGCGCAGTCCGTCGACGAGCGCGCCGATCAGGCTCAGCACGACGATGACGTCGACGATCACGGATGCGCCCACACGGACCTCCTGGTTGGGGGTCCTCCAGCATGACCGACGCCGCATGCGCGGACGCCCGGAGGAGCCTGCGAGTCGCGAGGCCCGCAGATCGAAGGCTCCGCGAGCAGGTCGAGGGGATCGCGGCCGTTCCGTGGTTCTGAGGCGTCGCTGTGCCGCTCCGAGGGGTCGGAGCGCCGGCGATCCGCCGACCGGATCAGCGGTCGGAGCACGCGGTCGGATCAGCGGTCGGAGCGCCTGCGATCGCCCGACCGGATCAGAAGAACGAGATGCAGTACGGCTCGGCGACGGGCGCGAAGAAGCGGTCGACCCGCTCGCGGTCCTCGGGAGCCAGCACCACGGCTCCGGCTCGCGCGAGCGTCGAGGGGCGGGCCGAGCCCAGCAGCAGCGTTCCGAGGTCGGCGACGTCGAGTTCGAGCACCGGGGCGTCCTCGGTGCGCTCGACGCGCCCCTCCCCGCCCTCGACCGTGATGCGGTAGCCGCCGTCGACGAGTCCGAGCGCGTCGCGGACCGCGACCACCAGCTCGCCGTCGCTCGTCCAGGGCCGTGCGCCGAACGCCGCGGCCACGTCGAGCACGCGGGTCCAGATGAGGTCGCCGACGGTGGTGACCTGCACCACGCGCGCGTCGCGCAGCGCCCAGGTCAGCGGGTCGTCCAGCGGAGCCATGTCCCACGTCACGGTCGAGGCGAGGTCGACGGCGCCGAGGAAGCCCCAGAGTCCGAGGTACGCGTCCTCGGTCGCCGCGACGAGGTCGACGACGGCGAGCGTGCGGTCGTCGTCGTCCGGACCCGTGGCGCGGTAGGTGACGTAGCCGTCGAGCACGCCGTCGGAGTCGAGGTGCACCGCCGAGCGGACGGAGCGGCCGGGCTCGGTCTCGCCCGTCTCCTGGCCCACCGCGTTGCCCGCCGCGCGCGACTGCCGCGTGATCGAGCCGGGGGTGCGCGCGTGGAAGGCGGCGAAGACCTCCTCCGCGTGCGACTGCAGCCACGCGGTCGTGACGACCTCGACGCGGCCGGACGGCTCGGCCTGCAGGGCGAAGCGCGGCCCGGTGTCGACGCGGATCGAGCGCGTGAAGGCCGAGCGGCCGAAGCCGAAGCGGCGGTAGATCGACGCCTCGCTCGCGGTGAGCAGCGCGACGGCGGCTCCCGACTCGCGGGCGCGATCGAGGTCGTCGGTGATCATCGCGCGCAGGATCCCGCGGCGCCGGTGGGTGGCCCGCACGGTGACCTGCGAGACGAGGTGCGCGTCGAGGGTGCGCCCGCGGCCGACCTGCAGGGTGCCGGGGAACGCGGCGTACGTCGCGACGGGCACCGCCGCTCCGTCGAGGCCGTCGGGCGAGGAGGAGTCGTGCACCGCGGTCAGGAAGCGCTGGTCGGCGACCATGTGCTCGGCCCAGTCGCGCCACTGCGCGGGCGTGTACTCCTTCTCGTGGAACCCCGCGTTGATCGCGGCGCCCCAGGCGGCCGTGGCGGCGTCGGGGTCGCCCTCGGCGGTCAGGGCGGCGGGGAAGTGGCGGAATTCGAGACCGGGGAGGGACATCCGTCCAGCCTATTCACCCGGCCTGCGGGTCCGCTCGGCGGCCGCGCACCACCTCCGACTCGTCGGATCGCGTTCGGCTCGTCGGATCCGGCGGTTCCCGCGAGCCGAGCGTGCTCCCGCGAGCCGGAGGCGACCCGCGCCTCAGACCACGCCCCACCGCTTCTCGAGCGCCGCGTCCACCGCGACGGCCAGCTCCTCCACTCGCGCCGACCCGTCCGCCGCCCGGATCCGCGCCGCCTCCGCCGCGATCGCCGCGCGCCGCCGGGGCAGCGTCGCCGTGAACGCGCAGTCCCGCAGCGCCAGCAGCAGCTCCTCCGCCGGCGCCTCGACGCGCGACAGAACCCGCAGGCGCCGCTCGAACGGCGACTCCGGCGCGATCACCCGGAGGAACCCCTCCGGATCCTGGAACGCCGCGGGCGGATCCGGCACCCGCGCGAGCAGCGCGAGAGCCGATGCCAGCGCGTCCAGATCCCCGGCGGCGGCGAGCGCCCGCAGCCGGGTGTCGACGTCCGGACCGGGCCCCGGTCCGATCGCGACCGCGGCGAGCGCCGCCGCGTCGATCCGCCGCTCCCCGGCCTCGTCGGGCACCGTCCCGACGGCCGACCACCACGAGAGCAGCGGAGTCGCGGCGACGGCGAACGAACCCGCCCGCCGCTCCAGCGCGACGAGGAGGTCCTCCTGCGCCGCGAGCGCGACGAGCGCGTCGACGTCGATCGCGAGCACCGTGCCCGAGGTCTCGGGCAGCACGAGGTGGCGGCCGGAGGGAGGCGTCGGCTCGGCACGCGTGCGCGCCCCGGGCCCCCGCGCGCTCTGCCGGAGGATCGCGTCCTCGAGCGTCGGCTCCGCGCGTCGTCGTCCGCTTCCCAGCACCATGCCGTCACGCTACCGTCGCGGCATGTCCCGCTACCTGGCGCTGCTGCGCGGAGTGAACGTCAACGGCCGCACCGTCCGCAGCGCGGATCTGGCCGCGGTCGTCGAGAGCATCGGGGTCGCCCGGGTCCGGACCGTCCTCGCGAGCGGCAACGCCGCCTTCGACTCCGACCGCGCCCCCGCCGAGCTGAAGCCCGCGCTCGAGGCCGCCCTCGGCGAGCGCTTCGGCTACGACGCCTGGATCGTGCTGATCGAGCAGGCGGCGCTCGCCGCGGTGGCCCGCGCGTACCCGTTCGAGCGGATCGACGAGGTCGCGCATCCGTACGTCGTCTTCGGCTCGAGCGACGCCGCCCTCGACGCCGTGCTCGAGGCGGTCGGCGAGAGCCCCGTCGACCTCCTGCAGCGCGGCGCCGGAGTCCTCTACTGGCGCTGCCCGCGCGGCTCGTCGACCGACACCCCCGCCGCGAAGGTCCTGGCCCGCGCCGCCTACCGCTCCACCACGACGACCCGGAATCTGCGCACCGTCGAGAGGCTCGCCTCCGCCTGAAGAATCCCTCACATATTGGTTAGGCTATCCTTACTCTCGGTCCTCCTGACCGACACTCCAGGATCCGCCTTCCGAAAGGGAACAATGCCCCGCGTCACCCAGCCGATCGCCCTGCTCGCGACCGCTCTGCTCACCGTCGGCCTCGCCGGCTGCTCGTCGGCCGCGACCGGGTCCGAGGGCGCTGACAGCGACTTCACGCCCATCACCATCGAGCACGCCCTCGGCACGACGACCATCGAGTCGCAGCCCGAGCGCGTCGCCACGGTCAACTGGGCCAACCACGAGGTGCCGCTCGCGCTGGGCGTCGTCCCCGTGGGCATGGCCGCCGCGAACTTCGGCGACGACGACGGCGACGGACTGCTCCCGTGGGTCTCCGAGAAGCTCGAGGAGCTCGGCGGCGAGACGCCGGTCCTGTTCGACGAGACCGACGGCATCGACTTCGAGGCCGTGGCCGACACGCAGCCCGACGTGATTCTCGCCGCCTACTCCGGCCTCACGCAGGAGGACTACGACACCCTGAGCGAGATCGCTCCCGTCGTCGCCTACCCCGAGACCGCCTGGGGCACCTCCTGGCGCGACACGATCACCTTCAACAGCGAGGCCATGGGCATGGCCGCCGAGGGCGAGGAGCTCGTCGCCGAGCTCGAGGGCGAGATCGAGGAGGCCGCCGCCGCGTACCCGCAGCTGGAGGGCACCTCGGCGATGTTCCTCACGCACGTCGACCCGACCGACCTCAGCCAGGTCAGCTTCTACACGACGCACGACACCCGTCCCGCGTTCTTCGCGGACCTCGGCCTCACCACCCCCGGCAGCATCGAGACGGCCTCGGCCGCGACCGACGCGTTCTCGCTCACGCAGAGCGCCGAGCAGGCCGACGCGTTCACCGACGTCGACGTCATCGTGACCTACGGCGACGACGAGCTCGTGAACACGCTCAAGGCCGATCCGCTGCTCTCGCAGATCCCGGCCGTCGCGAACGACGCCATCGTCCGCCTCCCCTCCACCCCGCTGGGCACCGCCGCGAACCCGCCCCCGCTGTCGATCTCGTACGTCCTCGACGACTACCTGGGCCTCCTGGCCGAGGCCGCCGACAAGGCGAAGTGACCCTCACCGCCCCTCCTGCCGCCTCGGGCGTCGCCGCCGTGCGACGTCCGAGGCGTCTTCGCGCGCTCTGGCTGCTCGTCGCGGTCGCGGCGCTCGTCGGCGTCGGTGCGCTCTCGGTCATGATCGGCTCGCGCGACGTCTCGTGGAGCGACGTGGTCGCGGCGTTCGGAGGGTCGACCGACGGCTTCGAGCAGGCCGCGGTGGCCAAGCGCCTCCCGCGCACCGTGCTCGCCATGATCGCCGGGGCCGCGCTGGGCGTCGCCGGCGTGCTCATGCAGGGCGTGACCCGCAACCCGCTCGCCGACCCCGGCATCCTCGGCGTCAACACGGGCGCCTCGCTCGCCGTCGTCACCGGCATCGTCTTCTTCGGCCTGAGCACCGCCACCGGCTTCATCTGGGTCGCGATCGGAGGCGCCGCCGTCGCGGCCGTCTTCGTCTACGTCGTCGGCTCCCTCGGCCGCGGGGGAGCGACCCCGCTCAAGCTCGCGCTCGCCGGCGCCGCCACGTCGGCCGCCCTCGTCTCGGTGATCAGCGCGATCGTCCTGCCGCGCGCCGACCTGGCGGGCGGCATCCGCTCGTGGCAGATCGGCGGAGTGGGCGGCGCGACGTTCGCGAGCCTCGGCCAGGTGCTGCCGTTCCTCGCCGCGGGTCTCGCGATCTGCGTGCTGTCGGCGAAGAGCCTCAACACCCTCGCGCTGGGTGACGAGCTGGCCGCTGGCCTCGGCGAGCGCGTGGCGGTGGCGCGCGGTGCGGCCGCCCTGGGCGCCGTGATCCTCTGCGGAGCGACCACCGCGATCACCGGCCCGATCGGCTTCGTCGGCCTGGTCGTCCCGCACGCCTGCCGCCTGATCGTCGGGGTCGACCACCGCTGGCTGCTCCCCTTCTCCGCGGTCACCGGCGCGATCCTCCTCACCGGCGCCGACGTCGTGGGCCGCATCGTCGCCCGCCCGAGCGAGATCGACGTCGGCATCATCACCGCGCTGATCGGCGCCCCTGTCTTCATCGCGATCGTCCGCCGCCAGAAGGTGCGCGAGCTGTGACCGCCGTGCTCGAGCGGAGCCACTCCGCCACCGCCGCCGCCGTCGCGGCCGGCCGCCGCCGTCGCGGGGCCCGCCGCCGCACGGTCGTCGCCGTCCTCGCCGTCTCGGTCGTCGTCGCCTTCGCGCTCTCGCTCGTCTACGGCCAGACCGTCTACAGCCCCGACGAGGTGCTGCGCGTGATCCTCGGCGAGCAGGTGCCCGGCGCCTCCTTCACCGTCGGGCGCCTCCGCCTCCCTCGGGCCGTGCTCGCGGTGCTCGTCGGCCTCTGCTTCGGCCTCGGCGGCGTCAGCTTCCAGACCATGCTGCGCAATCCGCTCGCGAGCCCCGACATCATCGGCATCAGCGCGGGGGCCTCCGCGGCCGCGGCCTTCGCCATCGTCACGCTGTCGCTCGGATCCACGCAGGTCTCGGTCCTCGCGATCACCGCCGGCCTCGCCGTCGCCCTGGTCGTCTACGCGCTCGCGTACCGCAGCGGAGTCGCGGGCACCCGGCTGATCCTCATCGGCATCGGCGTCGCGGCCATGCTCGACAGCGTCACCGCCTACGTCCTGTCCCGCGCCGCCGCCTTCGACTTCCAGGAGGCGAGCCGCTGGCTCACCGGAAGCCTGAACGGCGCGCGCTGGGAGGAGGTCGTCCCGGTCCTCGTCGCCGTGGTCGTCCTGACCCCGGTGCTGCTGCTCAGTTCCCGCGACCTCGCCGGCACGCAGCTCGGCGACGACACCGCCTCGGCCCTGGGCATCCGGGTGAACCGCACGAGGCTCGTCGTGATCGTCGCGGCGGTCGGCCTCATCGCCTTCGCCACCGCGGCCGCCGGCCCGATCGCGTTCGTCGCGTTCCTCTCCGGGCCCATCGCCGCGCGCCTCGTCGGCCCGGGTGCCTCCCTCCTGGTGTCGTCGGCCCTCGTCGGCGCGGTGCTCGTGCTCGTCGCCGACCTCGTCGGGCAGTACGCGCTGGGGCTGCGCTACCCGGTCGGCGTGGTGACCGGGGTCCTCGGCGCCCCGTACCTGATCTACCTCATCGTCCGCAGCAACCGATCGGGAGGCTCCCTGTGACCGCCGAGCACACCCTCACCGTCGAGAGCCTCACCCTCGGCTACGGCGACCGCACCGTCGTCGACGGTCTCGACCTCGTCGTCCCGCCCGGCCGCATCACCGCGATCGTCGGCGCGAACGCCTGCGGCAAGTCGACGCTCCTGCGCTCGATGTCGCGCCTGCTCGCCCCGCGCGCCGGCACCGTGCTGCTCGACGGCAAGGCCGTGCACCGGATGCCCGCCAAGCAGCTCGCGCGCACGCTCGGCCTCCTCCCGCAGGCGCCGATCGCTCCGGAGGGGATCACCGTCGCCGATCTCGTCGGCCGCGGACGCCATCCGCACCAGGGCATCCTCAGCCGCTGGAACGCGCACGACGACGAGGCCGTCGCGACGGCTCTGGACGCGACCGACACCGCCGCCCTCGCCGACCGCGCCGTCGACGAGCTCTCGGGCGGGCAGCGCCAGAGGGTCTGGATCGCGATGGCCCTCGCCCAGGAGACCGACCTGCTGCTGCTGGACGAGCCGACCACGTTCCTCGACGTCAGCCATCAGGTCGAGGTGCTCGACCTCCTCGTCGACCTCAACCGCACGCGCGGCACGACCGTCGTCATGGTGCTGCACGACCTCAATCTCGCCGCCCGCTACGCCGACCACCTGGTCGCCCTGGCCGGCGGCACGGTGCACGCCTCGGGCGCCCCCGTCGACGTGCTCACCGAGGACACGGTGCGCGCCGTGTTCGGCCTCGACAGCCGCGTCATCACCGACCCGACCTCCGGCACCCCGCTGATGCTGCCGCTCGGTCGGCACCGCCTCGCCCCGCACGTCGGCGCGGACTGAGCACGCCCCGGCGTCCTCGTGAAACGGAACGAGGGCGCCCGAGCGGAGGAGGAGGCGCGCGCCGCTCTCCGGCTCGCCGGTGACCTCCGTCGCCGAGCCGTCCGCGGACTCCGTGGCGAGGAAGCGGTCGCTGCTGCGCTGCAGAATCAGCCCCTCGCGGGACTCCCGACCGGCCTCCGCACCCGGCGACGCTCGTCCCGAGTACGGGAGGACCGCGTGAGGCGGACGCCGGAGCCCGTTCCGGCGCCGGACGGCGCGCACATGACGGACGTGTAAACGGTTCCACACGGCGCCCGGGCGGCGTATACGATTCTTTCCAGTCCGCGTCGGATGGCCGTCGTCGGTCGACGCCCCCGCCAGTCTGCCCCCGACCAGAGGTTCCCCGCCGTGTCTGCTCCCTCCGCGCGCCCCGACGCCTCCGCTCTCCGCGGTCTCCGGGCGCTCCTGTTCGACCTCGACGGCGTGCTGACGCCGACCGCCGACGTGCACATGCACGCCTGGGCGCGGCTCTTCACGCCGTACCTCGAGTCGAGGGGGATCGCCGAGGGCTACTCCGACGCCGACTACTTCCGGTACATCGACGGCCGCCCCCGCTACGACGGCGTCCGGGCGCTGCTCGCGTCGCGCGGCATCGTCCTGCCCGACGGCGATCCGAGCGACGATCCCGCGCTCGAGACCGTGTGCGGTCTCGGCAACCGCAAGAACGACGCCTTCAACGCCGTGCTCGCGGCCGACGGAGTGGCGCCGTATCCGGGCTCGCTCGCGTTCCTCGACGCCGCCATCGCGGCGGGCGTCGAGGTCGCCGTCGTGACCTCCTCCCGCAACGGCGTTCCCGTGCTCGTCGCGGCCGGCATCCGCGACCGCTTCGAGATCGTCGTCGACGGACTCCTCGCCGCCGAGCGCTCCATCGCCGGCAAGCCCGCGCCCGACACCTACCTCTACGCCGCCGAGCTGCTGGGCCTCACCGCGGCCGAGTGCGCCGTCGTCGAGGACGCCCACTCCGGAGTCGCCGCCGGCCGCGCAGGCGCCTTCGGCCTGGTCGTGGGCGTCGACCGCGGAGTCGGCGCAGAGACCCTCCTCGAGCACGGGGCCGACATCGTCGTCGACGACCTCGCCGAGCTCCTCCCCTTCCTCCCCGTCTCCACCCCCGAGGACGCCGCATGAACCCCATCACCTCCGACCCGCTCGACCGCAACCGCTTCCCGGTCGACGAGTGGGCCCTCGTCGAGACCGAGTTCGCGAGCGAGCTGCAGGGCCGCACCGAGACGCTCTTCGCGACCGGCAACGGCTACCTCGGCCTCCGCGGCAACGTCGAGGAGGGCCGCGACGGCTACGCCTACGGCTCCTTCATCAACGGCTTCCACGAGACCTGGCCGATCCGCCACGCCGAGGAGGCGTTCGGCTTCGCACGCGTCGGCCAGACGATCGTCAACGTGCCCGACGCCAAGATCATCCGCCTCTACGTCGACGACGAGCCGTTCGTGCTCAGCGAGGCCGACATCCTCTCGTACTCGCGCCGCCTCGACTTCGCGAACGGCGTGCTGCACCGCGAGCTCGAGTGGCGCACGCCCTCGGGCAAGCGGGTGCTCATCCGCTCGCGTCGGCTCGTGTCGTTCACCGACCGCCACCTCGCGATCCTCGACTACGAGGTCGAGCTGCTCGACGGCGACGCGTCCGTGCTCATCTCGAGCCAGATCCTCAACCGTCAGGACGGCGTGGACGAGTACCACGCGCCCTCCGGCAGCGAGGCGGCCGGCTTCGACCCGCGCAAGGCCGAGTCCTTCGAGGACCGCGTGCTCCAGCCGCGCCTCAAGCGCGTGAACGGCACCCGCTACCTGCTGGGCTACCGCACGACCAACTCGCAGATGACGGTCGCGTGCGGCGCCGAGCACGTCCTCGAGACCGAGAACGAGTGGGACCAGACCTCCCAGATCGACGACGACCTCGCCAAGCACGTCTACCGGATCAAGGCGAAGGCCGGTCGTCCGGTCCGCCTGGTCAAGACGCTGACCTACCACACGTCGCGCGGTGTGCCCGTGCGCGAGCTCGCCGACCGCTGCGACCGCACGCTCGACCGCGCCCGCGAGACGCCGGTCGAGGAGCAGTTCGTCAAGCAGCGCGAGTGGCTCGACGACTTCTGGGCGCGCTCCGACGTGCAGATCGACGGCCAGCCCGCGATCCAGCAGGCCACCCGCTGGAATCTCTTCCAGCTCGCGCAGTCCACGGCGCGCACCGACGGCGGCGGAGTCGCGGCCAAGGGCGTCTCGGGGTCGGGCTACGGCGGCCACTACTTCTGGGACACCGAGGTCTACGTCCTCCCGTTCCTCAGCTACACCGCCCCGCTCGTGGCGCGCAACGCCCTGCGCTTCCGGCAGAACATGCTCGAGGCGGCCCGCTCCCGCGCGGCCGAGCTCAACCAGCGCGGCGCGCTCTTCCCGTGGCGCACCATCAACGGTCAGGAGTCGTCGGCGTACTACGCCGCCGGCACCGCGCAGTACCACATCGACGCCGACATCTCCTACGCCCTGATGCAGTACGTGGCCGCGACGGGCGACGACGACTTCCTCGCCCGCGGAGCCATCGACATCCTCGTCGAGACCGCGCGCATGTGGGCCGACCTCGGCTTCTGGCGCAGCAACGGCGACGACCACTTCCACATCCACGGAGTGACGGGGCCGGACGAGTACACGACCGTCGTCAACGACAACCTCTACACGAACGTCATGGCGCGCTCGAACCTGCGCGCCGCGGCCCGGGCGGTCGAGCTGCTCAAGGCGGTCGAGCCCGCCGCGTTCGAGCGGATGGCGTCGCGTCTCGCCCTCGACGAGGACGAGGTCCTGGAGTGGGCCCGCGCGGCCGACAAGATGCACATCCCCTTCGACCAGCGCGCCGGGATCCACCCGCAGGACGCCGCGTTCCTCGAGAAGGAGCTGTGGGACCTCGAGAACACGCCGGCGAGCAAGCGCCCGCTGCTGCTGCACTTCCACCCGCTGGTGATCTACCGCTTCCAGGTCCTCAAGCAGGCGGACGTCGTGCTCGCGCTCCTGCTGCAGGGCAACGAGTTCACCGCCGAGCAGAAGCGCGCCGACTTCGAGTACTACGACGCGCTCACCACGGGCGACTCGACGCTGTCGGCGGTCGTGCAGTCGATCATCGCGGCCGAGGTCGGCTACCACGAGCTCTCGAAGCACTACTTCCTGTCGGCCCTGTTCGTCGACCTGGCCGATCTGCACCGCAACACCGCCGACGGCATCCACGTCGCCTCGACCGGCGGCGTCTGGAGCGCCCTCGTCTACGGCTTCGGCGGCATGCGCGACCACGGCGGACGGATCACGTTCGACCCGCGCCTGCCCGGCGACTGGGAGCGGCTGACCTTCCGCATCACGCTGCACGGCACGCGCGTGCGGGTCGAGGTCACGCAGGACGCGGTGCTTCTCACGGTCGAGGAGGGCGACGCCGCGGCGATCACCGTCCGCGACGAGCGCGTCCACGTCGAGGCCGGCAATCCCGTCCGCGTCGCCCTGGGCCACCAGGGCCCGCGCCTCACCGGCGCTCCGACCACGTCCGACATCGAGGGCACCCGCCGCTCGGACGGCACGGTCATCACCGCGTCCATCCCCACCATCTCGATGACCCCGGAGCCCGAGGTCCTGACCGGCCCGTAGGCCACCGCCGATCGAGCAGCCCGCGCAGCGGGCGCCCCTCCTGCTGATCGAGCAGCGCGCGCAGCGGGCTCCCCTCCTGCTGATCGAGTAGTCCGCGCAGCGGGCGTATCGAGATCCCCCGTTCCGGCGAGGCCGGGTCTCGATACGCCCCTCCGGGGCTACTCGACCAGCAGGAGGAGGCACCTCCCGTGCAGGCTCCCGTCCTGTTGCTGCTGATCGAGCAGCCCTCGGAGAGGGCCCTCCTTGCTGCTGATCGAGTAGCCCGCGCAGCGGGCGTATCGAGACCCCCGTCCACCAGCAGCGCAGCCTCCGCGAACGACGGAACGGCCGGGACCCCGAAGGATCCCGGCCGTCCCGGTGGAGCGTCGAGCGCTACGCCGCCGCGACCAGTGCGCGGACCGCTGACGTGAAGAACGTCAGCCCGTCCACGCCCGAGCGCATCGCGGCGCGGGTGTCCGGACCGAAGCCCGGCTCGACCGCGTGCTCGGGGTGCGGCATCAGGCCGACCACGTTGCCGCGGGCGTTGCTGATGCCGGCGATGTTGTTCATCGAGCCGTTGGGGTTCTCGCCGAGGTAGCGCACGACGACGCGCCCCTCGGCCTCGAGCCGCAGGAGCGTGTCGGCCGAGGCGATGTAGCCGCCCTCGCCGTTCTTCAGCGGGATGACGATCTCCTGGCCGGGCTCGAAGCCGTTCGTCCACGCCGTCGCGGTGCTCGCGACCATCAGGCGCTGGTCGCGGCAGACGAAGGAGCCGGCGTCGTTGCGGATGAGGCCGCCGGGCAGCAGGTGCGCCTCGGTCAGCATCTGGAAGCCGTTGCAGATGCCGAGCACCGGGGTGCCGGCGTTCGCCGCGTCGATGACCTCGCGCATGATCGGCGAGTGCGAGGCGATCGCTCCGCAGCGCAGGTAGTCGCCGTAGGAGAACCCGCCGGGCAGCACGATCGCGTCGACCCCCTGCAGGTCGTGGTCGCCGTGCCACAGGGCGACGGGCTCGGCGTCGGCGCGGCGGATCGCGCGCTGCGCGTCGCGGTCGTCGAGGGAGCCGGGGAAGGTGATGACGCCTATGCGCATGTCGATCAGACCTCCGGGTAGTGGATGCCGACGACGTCCTCGATGACCGAGTTCGAGAGCATCTCGTCGGCGATGCGGGCGACGGAGGCGCGCACCTCGTCGGTGACCTCGTCGACCGTGATCTCGAAGCGCTTGCCGACGCGGACGCCGCTCACCGAGGAGTGGCCGAGGCGCGAGAGGGCGCCGGCGACGGCCTTCCCCTGGGGGTCGAGCAGCTCTGCCTTGGGCATGACCTCAACGACGATCGTGGGCATCGTGTCTCTCCGGAGTGTCGGGGGAGTGTGCGGGAGTCCGCGCGCCCATGGTACCGCCCGGCGAATCCCGGAGGCGGTGCCGTCAGCGACCCGCGGCCGTCACCCGGATCGCGTTCGCCCACGGGTCCTCGAACCCCAGCGTCCGCCCGTCGTCCTGCGTCGCGATGCGCGCGTGGCGGAGCCGCTCCCCGAGCGCTCCGACGTCGTCGGCTCCGGGCACGACGATCTCGACCTGCCCGAGTCCGAGGGCGAGCTGCCGCCGGCCCGCCCCGAGCGAGTTCCACGTGTTCATGGCCATGTGGTGGTGGTAGCCGCCGGCCGAGACGAAGAGCGCCTGACCGCCGTACGCGATCGTGGTCTCGAAGCCGAGCCGGTCGACGTAGAACTCCTTCGCCGTCGCCACGTCGCCGACGCTGAGGTGCACGTGGCCCACCGACGCGCCGCCCAGGCGCGGCTGCGCGATCGACTGCTCGGTGAGGTGCTCCTGGAGGAACGTGTTCGGGTCCAGGAAGACGGTCCCCATCTCGATCCGGCCGTGCACCCACGACCACTGCGTGCGGTCGCGGTCCCAGTAGAGCTCGACGCCGTTGTGCTCGGGATCGTCGAAGTAGAAGGCCTTGCTGACCAGGTGGTCGGAGCTGCCGGTGAACGAGCCGGGGTGGCGGGTGGCGACGCTGTAGACCGCGGCCGCGAGTGCCGCCTCCGACTCGAAGAGGATCGCGGTGTGGAAGAGCCCGGCGGCGCGGGGGCCCGCGTGGCGCAGCTCGGGCGCGTGCTGCAGGATCACGGCGGCGGTGGCTCCGCGGCCGAGCACGGCGACGGAGCCGTCCTGCGAGAGGACGTCGAGGGTCACGGCGTCGCGGTAGTACGCCACCATCCCGTCGAGATCGGCGACGCGCAGCGTGACCGCGCCCATGGTGGTATCGGGTGCGAGCAGATCGGGGGAGACGGTGTTCATCGGGTTCACGCTAGACCCAACTCAGTTGTAGCCACAACTATTTCTTCGAGGTGCCACCTGTCTCATAGGCGGCTCATCGGATCCGTCCAGCCCACCCCGAACGCGCGGGCGTCGACTGGGGTCCTGCCGCCGAGAAGGGCGGCACCGGCTGGAGGACGAACCATGAACGAGACGCACGCACCCGACGGAGCAGAGCACCGGCCCGAAACGGTGCCGACCCCGGAGCCGGTCGAGGACCGCACCGCGCTCCGCCTCGACGACCGGCGCCGCCGTCGCCGCGCGCTGATCGCCGGCGGCGCCGGGCTCGCCGTGCTGATCGGAGTCGCGGCGGGCGGGGTCTCGTACGCCGGCACCGCCGAGGCCGCCTCGTCGTCCTCCTCGAGCACGGCGACGATCGTCTACCCGGGCGGCTCCCGGGGATCCTTCGGCGGCGGCTCCACGATCTCGCCCTACGGCAGCGGGTCCGGGTACGGGTACGGCTCCTCGTCGAGCGCGGACACGTCGACCGACGCAGTTCCCGCATCGGCGGCCCAGACGGCGGGAGTCGTCACGATCGTCTCCGACCTGACCTACGAGGGAGCGCGCTCGGCCGGCACCGGCGTGATCCTGACCTCCGACGGCATGATCCTGACCAACAACCACGTCGTCGAGGGCTCGACGAGCATCGCCGTCACTGTCGAGTCGACCGGAGAGACCTACACGGCGCGGGTGGTGGGCACCGACGCGACGAACGACGTCGCCGTGCTGCAGCTCGAGGACGCCGCGGGCCTCACTCCCGCGACCCTCGACACCGACGGCGTCGCGATCGGCGACGCCGTGACCGCCGTCGGCAACGCGGAGGGGACCGGCGACCTCGTCGCCGCCGACGGCACCGTGACGGCCCTCGACCAGAGCATCACGACGCGGTCCGAGACCGGCATCGCGGGAGAGACCCTCGCGGGGCTGATCCAGGTCGACGCCGACATCGTCTCCGGCGACTCCGGCGGACCGCTGGTGGACGCCTCCGGCGCGGTCGTCGGGATCGACACCGCCGCGTCGAGCGGATCGGCGGACATCACCGGCTTCGCGATCCCGATCGCCACCGCGCTCGACATCGTCACGCAGATCGAGGCCGGAGCCGACACCGCCACCATCGAGATCGGCTACCCGGCGTTCCTCGGGGTCTCGCTCTCGTCGGGCGCCGCCGGATCCTCCGCTCGGGGATCGTCCGTCGCGGGATCCTCCGCCGCCGGCGCCGTGGTCGGCGGCGTGATCGAGGGCACCCCCGCCGCCGGGGCGGGGCTCGCGGCCGGAGACGTCGTCACCGCGGTCGACGGCACCGCCGTGGCCTCGGCCGACGCACTGTCGGCGGCGCTCGCCGAGCGCGAGCCGGGAGAGACGGTCACCCTCTCGTGGACCGACTCCGCCGGAGCAGCCCACTCCGCGCAGGTCGTCCTCACCGAGGGCCCGGTCGCCTGACCGGCGCCCCGCCCGTCCGGCCTGCAGGTGCTGGTGCGATCTGCAGGCCTTCGTGCGATCTGCAGGTGCTCGTTACATTTGCAGGCCGTCGTCCGATCTGCAGGTGCTCGTCCGATCTGCAGGTGCTCGTCCGATCTGCAGGCCTTCCGAGCCGGAAAGCCCCTTCCTCCGCGCCGTTCGGAGTGGAGGGGTCGACATCCCCTGCAGACCGCACCGTACGCGCCACGCCCGGCGCCGAGTTGTTTTGACTCAGTCAAGAGAACCCCGATAGTGTCACCGGCATGACGACACCGGACGACCGCCTCCGAGCCTCCGGGCTCAAGGCCACCGCCACGCGGCGGGCCGTCCTGCTCGCACTCGAGGAGCACCCGCACTCCGGGGTCGACGAGGTGCTGGCGCGAGTGCGCACCGAGCTCCCCGACACGTCCGCGCAGGCGGTCTACGGAGTGCTGTCCGCCTTCACCGACGCCGGCCTCACCCGCCGCATCGAGCCGGAGGGGCATCCGCGCCGCTTCGAGCTGCGCGTCGGCGACAACCACCACCACGTCGTCTGCCGCGCGTGCGGAGCCGTCGCCGACGTCGACTGCGTCGTCGGAGCGGCCCCGTGCCTGCACCCGTCCACGTCGAGCGGCTTCACCGTCGACACGGCCGAGGTCACGTTCTGGGGCACCTGCCCCGACTGCCTCCGGGCATCCGCGAACTGACCCGACACCATCACCGCAGCGGCGAGCCGGAAGGCCCGCCGCCGACAGGAGGAACATGACCGAGGAACGATTCACGACCACGAACTCCGGGGCGCCGGTCGCCAGCGACCAGCACTCCCTGAGCGTCGGGGCCGACGGCCCCCTCGCGCTCCACGACCACTACCTCCTCGAGAAGCTCGCCCAGTTCAACCGCGAGCGCATCCCGGAGCGAGTCGTCCACGCCAAGGGCGGCGGAGCGTTCGGACGCTTCATCACCACGGCCGACGTCAGCGCCTACACCCGCGCCGCACTGTTCCAGCCCGGCGTCGAGACCGAGATGCTCGCGCGCTTCTCGACCGTCGCCGGCGAGCAGGGCTCGCCCGACACGTGGCGCGACCCGCGCGGTTTCGCGCTGAAGTTCTACACGAGCGAGGGCAACTACGACCTCGTGGGCAACAACACCCCCGTGTTCTTCCTCCGCGACGGCATCAAGTTCCCCGACTTCATCCGCTCGCAGAAGCGCCTCCCCGGCACGCACCTGCGCGACCACGACATGCAGTGGGACTTCTGGACCCTGTCCCCGGAGTCGGCCCACCAGGTCACGTGGCTCATGGGCGACCGCGGTCTGCCGAGCTCGTGGCGCCACATGGACGGCTTCGGCTCGCACACCTACCAGTGGATCAACGCCGCGGGCGAGCGCTTCTGGGTGAAGTACCACTTCAAGACCGACCAGGGCGTCGAGATCCTCAGCCAGGAGCAGGCCGACCAGATCGCCGGAGAGGACGCCGACTTCCACATCCGCGACCTGTCGACCGCGATCGACAGCGGCGACTACCCGACCTGGACCCTGTCCGTGCAGGTCATGCCCTACGAGGACGCGAAGTCGTACCGGTTCAACCCGTTCGACCTCACCAAGGTCTGGCCGCACGCGGACTACCCGCTGATCGAGGTCGGCACGATGATCCTCGACCGCAACCCCGAGAACTACTTCGCGCAGATCGAGCAGGCCGCGTTCGCCCCGTCGAACTTCGTGCCCGGCATCGCGGCGAGCCCCGACAAGATGCTGCTCGCCCGCATCTTCAGCTACGCCGACGCGCACCGCTACCGCGTGGGTGCGAACCACGCGCAGCTCCCGGTCAACGCGCCGAAGTCGCCCGTGCACTCGTACTCGAAGGACGGGGCCATGCGCTTCGACTTCCAGAAGTCCGAGGTCCCGGTCTACGCGCCCAACACGATGGGCGGCGCGCACGCCGACCCCGCTCGTGCTGCGGAGTCGACCGGCTGGGAGAGCGACGGCGAGCTGACGCGCGCCGCGGCGACCCTGCACCCCGAGGACGACGACTTCGGCCAGGCGGGCACGCTCTACCGCGAGGTCCTCGACGACGACGCGCGTGCGCGCCTCGTCGCGAACATCGCCGGGCACGTGTCGAAGGTCACGCGACCCGAGCTGCGCCAGCGGGTGCTCCAGTACTGGGCGAACGTCGACAGCTCGCTGTCGCAGCGGGTCGCCGAGGCGCTCGAGCCCTCCGCCCCGGGTGCCGACGTGGCACCGGAGGAAGTGGGCATCGGGGCCTGACCCCGCAGCCCGAACGAGTGCGCGGTGCCGGACTGGACTCCGGCACCGCGCGAGTCCGATGAATCCCCGACCGTGAAAGACGAGAGATGACCACCGAACGATCTTCAGAGTACGTGCCCGCGCCCCTGTGGGGCTCCTACGTGTCGAGCGGTTCGGCGAACGCGCCGATCGTCGGCCGGTACACCGATGCGGAGCCCGCCCGGCCCCGCCGGTCGAGGGAGTACGCGGCCGCCGTCACCGGCGCCGTCGCGCTGCCCTCGACCTGACCTCCGCCTCCGCGGACCACGATCAGCGGACGGTGCGGGCTGTCGCGTGCGGCCCCGCACCGTCCGCTTCCCTGTGCGGCGGCATCCCGCTGCGCGGCGTTCCGCTGCGCGGCGTTCCGCTCAGTGCTGGAGGGCGGCCTCGCTGGCGCCCGTGCTCCCGCGTCGCACTCCCGGCCACCAGAACGCGTCCCCGGTGAGGAACACGAGCGCCGGCACCAGCACCGTGCGCACCACCAGGGTGTCCAGCAGCACCCCGATGCAGACGATCACGCCGATCTGGGTCAGCGCGACCACCGGCAGCACTCCCAGCACCGCGAACACCGCGGCGAGGAGGATCCCGGCGCTGGTGATGACTCCGCCGGTCGAGGCGAGCGCGCGCACCATGCCCTCGCGCGTGCCGTGCGCCGCCCGCTCCTCGCGAGCCCGCGTGACGAGGAAGATGTTGTAGTCGACGCCCAGCGCCACCAGGAACAGGAACGCGAAGAGCACCACGTTCGCGTCGAAGGCCGGGAAGCCGAGCACCCCGCGGAAGAGCAGATTCGCGGCGCCGAGGCTGGCGAAGAAGGTCGCGAGCACGCTCGCGATCAGCAGCACCGGCGCGACGAGCGAGCGCAGCAGCAGCGCGAGGATCAGGAACACGATCGCGAGGATGATCGGGATGATCAGCGCCTGGTCCCGCTCCGAGGCGGCCTGCGTGTCGAGCGCGGTCGCGTCGCTCCCGCCGACGAGGCTCTCGGAGGCGTCGCCGTCGGCGTCCGCGTAGGCGTCGCGGAGCGCGGTGATCGTCTCGAACGCCCCGGCGCTCTCGGGCTCGCCGGCCAGGGTGAGGCTGAGGGCGGTCCTCCCGTTCGCGCTCTCGCCGGGACGAACGGAGTCGACGCCGTCGGTCGCCTCGGCGATCGCGACCGCGTCGCCCACCGCGTCGTCCGGAGCGAGGACCGTCGTCTGCGCGGTGAGCCCCGCGCCGAAGGACTCGTCGATCACGACCTGCGCCCGCACCGACTCCGGATCGCCGAGCAGCTGGTCGGTCTGCGACAGCCCGACCTTCGCGCCGATCAGTCCGAGCGAGAGGAGGGCCACGCCCAGGGTCGCCACGACCGCGATGCGGCCGGGTCGGCGGGCGACCCCGCGACCGAGCCGGGTCCAGAGCCCGGGAGTCTGCTCGCGGTGCACGTGCGCCGTGCCGCGCTCGGCGTCGGGGCGGGGGACGAACGGCCAGAACAGACCGCGGCCGCAGATCACGAGAGCGGAGGGGAGCACCGCCAGGGCGAACACGATCGCGATCGCGACGCCGATCGCGCAGGCGAAGCCGAGAGCGCGGTTGCCGGCGAGCTCGGCGAGCAGCAGGGTCAGCAGGCTCAGCGCGACGGTCCCGCCGCTGGCCGCGATCGCCGGGCCGGCGCTGCGGACGGCGGTGGACATCGCCCGGTGACGGTCCGGTTCGTGGAGCAGCTCCTCCCGGTAGCGCGCCACGAGCAGCAGGGCGTAGTTCGTGCCGGCACCGAAGACGAGGACCGAGAGGATCCCGCTGATGGAGGCGTCCAGCGGCACCCCGGCCGCGTCGGCGAGGGCCGCGACGACGACCCGCGCGAGGCCGTCGGCGACGCCGACCACGGCGAGGGGCACGATCCAGAGCACGGGACTCCGGTAGGTCGCGATCAGCAGGACCGCCACCACCAGCACCGTGATCAGCAGCAGCCGGAAGTCCGCTCCCGCGAAGGCGTTCGAGATGTCGGCCTGGAATCCCACCGCTCCGGTGAGGTAGATGTCCAGGCCCGCCGGCAGCCCGTCGGATCCGGCGGTCCGCAGCTCCGTCGCGACCGACTCGACGTCGTCCACCACCGAGGACTGCGCGAGCGGCACCGCGACCAGGGCCGCGGCGCCGTCGTCGCTGAACTGCGGTCGCACCGCCTCCGGAGCCGTGGACAGCTCCGCGAGGGCGACGGACCGCTCGGCGATCGCCGTCCGGTCCTCCTCGGTGAGCCCGCCCGTCCGGTTCCAGAGCAGGATGCCGGCCGTCGTGTCGGCCGAGGGGAACTCGTCGAGCAGTACGGCGACCTCGGAGGACTGCGCCGAGTCCGGCAGCCCGGACTGCGGGAACCCCGACTCCGAGCTCTGCGGCAGGAGGGCGAACAGCGCGCCGACCGCGAGGAGCGCGGTGAGCAGGGTGAGCCACGCGCGGCGTCGGGTGCGGACGAGGAGGACGAGCGGTGTCATGGTTCACTTCCGGCGAGGTCGAGGAATTAGTCAGCCTACTGACTAATTGTCGTCCCGGATCTCCAGGAATCCCGGGAACCCGAGCCGGCGCTTCCACTCGTCGAGGACTTCCCCGCTCACGTCGAAGAGCTCGGTTCCGCGGTGCGGCGCCTCGATCTCGGTGCTCGTCACCCGGACCCCGCCGGGCAGCACGTCGACGATCGCCGCTCCCGACGCCGCGATCGACCTCTCGTGCCGCGGGCCCGCGAGGACGTCGGTCCGGTTGGCGGCCCCCGGGGCGACGACGACGGGGGCCGGCCCGCTCGTGTCGACGAACGCGTGGTGCCAGTGCCCCGAGAGCACGGCCAGGACTGTCGCGTCCGAGACCGCCTCCCAGAGGTCGTGCGGATTCACGAGTCCCATCACCGTGTGCAGCGGAGCGACCGCGGCGATCGGCGGGTGGTGCAGCACGAGGACCACCGGGGCGCCGGGGTCCTCGGCGATCCGCTCCCGGAGCCACGCGAGGGTCGGCTCGGTCAGCAGTCCCCACGAGGCGCCGCCCGGCACGGAGGAGTCGAGCGCCAGGATGCGGACTCCCCGCACCTCGGTCGCGGCGTTCGCGGGGCCGACGGATCCGAAGCCCTCCCGATCGTCGTGGTTGCCGAGCGCCAGCACGAGCTCCGCGCCGCGGGCCGAGCACCAGGCCGAGAGGCGCTCCCGGAGCGCGGAGTACGACGTCGGGTCGCCGTCGTCGGTGAGATCCCCAGAGACCACGACGGCGTCGATCCCCTCGACCGCGTCGTGCGCCGCGAGGACGGACTCGAGAGCGGCCCTCGTGTCGACGAGCCGGTTGTACCGGGCGTCCGGATCGGCGAGCAGGTGCGTGTCCGACAGGTGCAGGAGCCGGAGCGGGCGAGGCGGCGCGATCTCGAGGATCGCGTCCGCCCGCGCGGCGGCCTCCTCGATCAGCCGCGCGTTCGCCTCGTCCGGACCGTCCGTCCAGGCGAGAGCCTCCTCGAGCGTCTTCCCGTAGCGGAGGTGCCGGGCCGCGAGCCGACTGCGCCGGACCCGGGGCGCGAGTCGGAGGTGCAGACGCAGGTCGAGGAGCGGAGCGACGTCCGCCCACCCGTCCTGCTCGAGCAGCAGGTGGTTGCCCTCGACGAACACGACCGTCCCCTCCTCGACGGGCAGGGCGAGCGAGTCGGGCACCGGCTCCTCGATCGAGCGGTCGAACGACGCGACGCGCACGACGGACCCGGGCGCAGCGGCGCGCAGCCGGTGGAGTGCGTCGAGGAAGGCTGTGGTGTCGAAGGTGTCGGGAGCCCCCATCCGCTCTCGGCGACCGAGCTCGCGGAGACGCTCCTGCGCGAGGTGGTAGCCGTCGAGGGGGAGCACCACTGATCCGGGGACCTGCGAACGCAGCTCCTCGGCGAGGGTGGACTTGCCCGACCCCGGGGAGCCCGAGAGTCCGACGAGCAGCAGCGGCCGGCCGATCCGCGCCGAGGCGACGAGCCGCATCGCCTCGGCCAGGGAGGTGAGCACAGGCGGGCCGGGGTGAGACGAGTGGGGACCGTCGACAGGAGGCATGCGCCCATTCTCGTGACGGGTGCGGTCGAGAAGGGGGCGAGGCCGTGCGGCTGGGGAGCGATCCGCCGAGCGTCGCCCTGGGGAGGGTGGCACACTCGACACGCCCGGGATGATCGATTCCACCCCGCCGTTTGACACGGTCCCGATCGCTGCGTAACTTATTCCGAGTCGCCACATAGGCCGCAGGGAAACGGAAGAGACGGGCTCGCAAGAGCCTCTCCGACGTCCCGGCCTCAATCGGGACCATCCACTCAGATAGAAGCTCCTCGGAGCAGGTCTCCTGCAGCGGATGTAAAGCCTCCGCAGGATCCTCGGATCCAGCACCTTCGCCACCCGCGAAAGACCTCGGTCCGGATCGGGATGCTTCGGAGCGCCTCTCGGCGCGAAGACATGGCGAAGAAGCCGGATTTGACACGGCCTGCGGATGTGCTAAGTTATCCAAGTTGCCACGGCAGCGAAAGAGAATAACTTCTCTCGAGCTTAGTCGGTCACAGGATGACAAGCAACAAAGATTTACAGCAACATCTTCGATCACTCTCGTTGTGAAGCACCTTCTGTGGTGTGGAGGCGGGGTGTGTCCGATTCTTGAGAACTCAACAGCGTGCACTATGTTCAATGCCAATTTTATACCCCGGCCGGGTCTTGTGATCTGGTTGGGATTCCTTTGGAAATTGATGTCAGTAA